>USKE01000057.1 GCA_900555165.1 uncultured Porphyromonadaceae bacterium
CCGCACGCGGTAGCCGGCGCACCGGCACGGCTCACCGAGCCGGCCTCCGTAGAACCTGTCCGACAAGTCTGACGGGTCTGACGAGTCTGACGAGTCCGACGGGGCTGACGGGGCTGACCATGTTTTAGGGGGGCTGCCGGCCACTCTGGCATGGTTGTCTTGCGGGTATAAAACGACAGCGGTGTGTCGCCTTTCGGCGACACACCGCTGTCAGTTTAAGGTGAGGTCAGATTAGCGGCTGAGGTGACCGAACTTGAACTTGCCCTGCAGCATGAAAGGTGCGGGGTTGGGGTTAAGTTTCACACGTACCGAATTCATGACGGGTTTCACTTCCTGTTTCATCACCATCGGAGATTCGGTGGGGTTGATTGTGATGATTTCGGGCATGAATGTCCAGTCTGAGCCGGCTTCCTCATCGTGGGCGAGGTCATAGATGTTATCCTTGGGATCTACGATTACCGGATTGCTGATTGTGATCACGTTGTTCTTGAACGTGTCGTTGAGACCTTCCGAGATAATCTGATCCTGAGTCCACTGGATTACCTGGCCGTTCTTGTCGGCGGTATAGCCGTAGTAGTAGATGGCGCCCATGTTGCAGGCTCTCAGACGCTCGTGCGAGTCAGGAGTCTCATAACCCATGTCCTGGATGTCCATGAGCACGCAGTCGGGGTTGGTGCAGTCAAACTCTGTGTATACAGGACTTGTCGGGGTGATGGTACCGCCGGGGAATGTACCCATGGCCCAGAGGTTGACGAGGCGGATCTTGCCGGGTTTCTCGATGTTTCGCTCGACAGCGACTGTGTAGCCTTCGATTTTCTCCCAGAAGTAGTTGGTGAGGAAACCGTCCTGTACGATGGCTGTACCCATCGACTCCCATTCTACAGGGGGAGCGGCGCTGGCGAGCTGGATTTTCCAGTCATCCATCTGATATGCGCCGATAAGGCTGGGATCAGCATAGAAAATCATGTTGCCGCCCCAGTTGATTATGCCGTTGTCGAACGTGCCGGCAAAGCTTGCGAACTGGTCGTAGGCGTATGCGCCGTCATCGCCGGGAATCTGGAGGGGTTTCTGGTTGAGGTAATTCGAGTATACGCAGACAAGTACCATCTCGCCGTAGACATCGATCTTGTAACCGGTGCGGTAGAATGTCTCGGGAGTCTTGCCGCGCGAGTCAGAGAAGTATGCGGCACGCGCGTTGGTGGCGTTGATATAGAGCCACAGCGGGTCTGATTCGGGATAGAGCTGTTCGCCGCCCTCGATTTCAGGCATGCCGTAGTAAGGATGGCGCACGCGGAAGAAACCGGGTTTCGAGGGCTGTTCCTGCACAAGAACATTCATCTCGAAAGGACGTGTAAGCCAGCCGTCCTGCTTGAGGACTGACGACTGGTCGGGATTGGCGGGATCCACGACAGTCTCCCACGGGGTGTACATCACTGTGTATGCCACGTCGGTGATGAGGTAGGGGTTGCTTTCGCCGTCGACCTTGAATGTGAAGTCATACTCTTTCAGGGGCACGATGTCGGCCATGTCGAGCTTGATGACCATGTCGGCACGGGTCATCCCCTCTTCGAAGGTAACGGTCTGGGGAATGTCGAACACGTTGGCGTTCACACCCTCTTCGGCTGATACGGTGGTGGTCACGTTGACTGTCTGTGCGGCGCCGCCGTTGGCGCGGTAGAGGGGCACGATGAAGTCTTTCGAGTCCTCCTCAAGATCGACAACCTGCTCGTCGCTCATGTTGAAGTAAGCAGGCGGTGTGACCGGCTGGGGGGCGGGCTCGTAAACGGGATCGTCGTGGCAGGCTGTAAGAGTCAGTGCCATGATGCCGCCGAGGCCCAGAATGCTTTTATTTAGTTTCATATTGCTTTTTTCTGTGTGAGTGGCTGATGTCTTCACCGCCGGGGTGACCGGGCGTCGCCCCGGCGGTGTGTGACGTTCAATGTTTACTCTTATTTGTCTTCAACAGGGGTGGGAACGGTCGAGAAGTGCGACGGGTTCGTGATGAGTTTGTTGCGCTGTGCCTCCTGCTGGGGAATGTCGAAGAGCAGACAGGTGTTGGTGGGCGCGATGTTGAAGCAGTTCGTGGGGTCGAAACCACCGCCGATGCGGTTCACCGGTTTCTGGAGGCGCATGATGTCCCAGAACGAGAATCCTTCGCCCCAGAGCTCGATGCGGCGCTGGAACCACACCTCCTCGCGGAGCTCCTCGAACGAGGATGCCTTCTCGGCGTAGCCGGGCTGGCGGTATGTGCTGACGAAGTTTGTGAGGGTAGCCAGACCGTCGGCGGGGCTGGTGTAGCCCTGTGCCTCGGCAAGCATCAGGTAAATCTCCTCGACACGCATCAGGGGAACGTCAGTGGCGTGTACGTTGAGATCCTCTTCATTGGCGCCGAATTTGATCTGGGTGTAGGGTTCCCATGCGATCTTGGCGGCTGAAATCAGGTCGGCGTATGCTGAAGAAAGTGCGGCGGGAGTGGCACCGGCTTCGTTGAGCCACCAGCCTTTGCGCACGTCGTTACCGGGAATCTCAGAGTAAAGCTTGGCGTTGATCTTGCGGAACATCCCTTTCGAGGCGTACGAGAAATCTGTCCAGGCACTCATGAAAGAGTCGAAGTTTGCGATTGATTTCGAGTAGGTCGACGAGGGGTCATTATAGATACCGAGAATCCACGAGGGGTCGGTGATATTCACGAAACGGGGCGATGCGAACTCGTCACGGTTGTAGGGGCGCAGACCCTCGGCCGTGCAGAGGCGAAGACACTCCTGACAGTCGGCCACGCAGGCGGCGTAGTCGCACTTGAAGAGGTTCACGCGGGCACGCAGACCGTATGCGGCGGTGAGGTTGAAATAGGTCTTCTCAAGGGTTGCTGTGGCGGCCTGGGTCTTGCGGTTGATGCCTGCCTCCTCGGCCTGCTTGAGCAGGTTAATGGCGTCGGTGAGGTCGGTGAGAACCTGGTTGTAGACCTCTTCGGTCGTGGCGCGGGCACAGCCTACCGAGGCTGCCTCGTTCATGTTGGTATCGAGTACCAGGGGCACGCACTGGCCCTGGGGTTCTTTGGCGTATGTCCAGGCATACATCTGGGCCAGGTTGAAATAGCCCCATGCGCGGTAGGCCAGGGCCTGGGCGCGGTTGTATTTGCTGGATGCCTCTTCGGTATCGGCGGGGATGACCGCTGCAACGGCGTTGGCGGTACGGATCATGTTGTAGTTGGTGTACCAGTAGTAGAGGTTGTCGTAGTACAGACCGCCGAAGTCAGAGTATTCGAGGGCGGCGGTGTACCACTGGTAGCCGCCCAGGTTCGAGGGCATGTCGGTGCCGCGGCTGTCCATCATGAGCATCATCGACGACCAGCCGTAGTCCTGGTGTGTGCCGAAGGTATTCATGAAGGCGTTGACCATTTCAGGGATTGCGTTTACCGAGGCCGACACCATGTCGGGGTCGTTGTCGACAATCTGCTCTTTCATGATCTGTGTGACCACGTTGCTCATCGGCTCTTTGTCGAGGTCGTTGCAGGCCCCGAAAAGCAGTCCCGAGCAGAGTGCGGTGAAGATTATCTTAGACTTTTTCATTGTTTTTCTTGCTTGTGTGTTTGATGTTTAGAACACGACTTTCAGACCGCCCGAGATGTTGCGGATTGCCGAGTAGCCGGCAGTCTCAGCGAAGGCAAAGCCACGGCGGGGGTCAAGACCCTTGCGGTTGGTAATCAGGGCCAGGTTGTCGCCGGCGGCATATACACGCAGGCTCTGCAGGCCGAGTTTCTTCACCCAGCGGCCGGGGAATGTGTAGCCCACGGTAACGTTGTTGAGCGACAGGTAGTTCGAGCTTACGAGACCGAATGTGGTGGTCTGGCTTGAAAGATCGTATGTGGCCTGGGTGTCGAGCTTGGGATAGGTGGCGTTGGGGTTGTTGACGGTCCATGCCTTGAGGGCGTCCTCGTGCCAGTTGGTGCCGAGGTTCGATGTCGAGCCCGAGTGCATCAGCTTGAGGTAGCCGTTGTCGTATGTGCGGCCGCCCAGCTGGTATGCGAACTGAACGCTGAGGTCAAAGCCGTAGGCCTGGAGGGTGGTGCCGAAACCGCCGTAGAATGTCGGCAGCACGTTGCCGGTCTCCTTGAGGTTGGTGTCGTTGGCGGTGTCGAAGTTCTCGGTCTTGTACTCGGGACCGTAGATAGGCTTTACGTCGGGGTTCTGTGCGATCTCTGCGGCGTTGGTGATTTCACGTGCCCAGAAGAGCGGAGCGCCGTTCTCGGGGTTCACGCCGGCGTAGTCTACCATATAGTAGTTGTAGAGCGACGAGCCCTCCTTGAGGATACGCATGCCCGAAATCATCTTGCCTTCCAGGTCGGGGTGAAGCTTGAGGATCTTGTTCTTCAGCCATGTGCCGTTGAGGTTGATCTCCCAGGTGATGTCTTTGGTCACCACGGGGCGCACGTTGATCTCGAACTCGATGCCCGAGTTGCGCATCGAGCCGACGTTCATCGGGATCGACGAGTAACCGTTTGACGGAGCCACGGGCTTGTTGTAGAGCATGTCTTTGGTCTGGCGCAGGAAGTATTCGAGGGTACCGCTGATGCGCGACTGGAAGAAACTGAAGTCGACACCGGCGTTCCATGCGTTAGAGGTCTCCCAGGTCAGGTCGGGGTTACCTTTCTGGAGCAGGTTACCGTCTGACCACGAGTTCGAGCCCTGTACACCATATACATCGGTGTAGTAGTAGTCGTAGGTAAGACCGGGGTAGAGGTTGTCGTTACCCTGCTGGCCGAACGATGCCTTTACTTTCAGAAGGTCGATCCAGGTGTAGGGCTGGAGGAATTTCTCTTTGGCGGCGTCCCATGCTGCCGATACCGAGAAGAAGTTACCCCAGCGGTGGTCGGGAGCGAAACGTGACGAACCGTCGCGGCGATATGAGAAACTTGCGAAATAACGCGAGTCGTAGTCATAGTTGATACGGCCGAAATAACCGCGGGTGGCATAGCCGCCGGCGGCGCCCGTACCGGTGCGCTGTGCGTTGTTGAGGGTGTTGCTTACAGCCCAGTTGTTGGGGTCATAGAGGCCGTAGCCGCTTGCCGACAGAGACTCGCTGTTGCGGTCGTAGCTCTCGGCACCGATCATGATGTCGGCGTGGTGAACCTCGGCGAATGTGCGGCGGTAGGTGGCCAGGGCCTGCAGGTTGAGGCCGCGCAGGCGTGAGTAGCTCTGGCCTGCGGCACCGCCCTGCTCTACGAGCGAGCCGTAGTATTTCGACGAGATGCTGTGGTTGCGGGTGTTGTCGAGGAAGTAACCGATGTTGCCGGTGATGTTGAGGTTCTCGATGGGGGTGATGACACCGAACCATTTTGCGTCGAGGACATCCATCAGCAGCTGGTCTTTGTCGTACATGATGGTAGCCGTGGGGTTACCGTTAGGCATGAAGTTACGTGTGGCGCCGGTGAAGTGGAGGGCGTCACCGAAGTCGTAGATGGGGCCGCCGGTCTGGCGGTCGGTCATGATCTCGCCCTTGGCGTTACGCACGTAGATGGGGTAGATGGGGGCGATGTAGTCGGTGTACATGAACGAGTTGGCAACAGACTGGTCGCCGTCGTCCTGACCCGAAGGTGAGTTCATGTCAACGTGGTTGTAGGCGATAGAGGCGCCGATCTTCAGCCATTTCTTGGCCTGGTACTCGGCGGCCACGCGTGCGGCCAGACGGTTGTAGTTCGAGTTCTTGATGATACCCTCGTCGCCGAGATAGCCCACCGATGCGTAGAAGTTGAAACGCTCGGTACCGCCGGTGATCGACAGGTTGTACTCCTGGCGCAGACCGTTGCGGTAGGTTTCCTTGGCCCAGTCGTCGGGTGTCACATAGTGTGTGCCGATGGGGAGGCCGTCGGCGTTATAGGCGGTATATGTGTTGCCCAGTGTGGCCGAGGGGTTGAGCTTGCCGTTTGTGCCGACAATCTGCTGGCCTGCGGGCACGTTCCATACCTGGTAGCCTGTACCGAAGGCGGTGTAGAGGGCCTGGTTGGCGTTGATATGGGCGGTGAGGGGATCCTGGTTCATGTGGTAGAGGTAACCGTTGCGCAGGGCCTGGTATGCCATCTCGGTGTACATGGCGGGATCCTTGATGGTGTTGTAGCCGCTGATTTCGCGCGAGTTGGCACCCCAGCGGGCGTCGAGCGAAATTACGGCGTCACCCTCTTTGCCTCGTTTGGTGGTGATGAGGATCACACCGTTGGCACCGCGGGCGCCGTAAAGGGCGGCAGCGGCGGCATCCTTCAGCACGGTCATCGACTCGATGTCCATGGTGTTGAGGGTCGCGATGTCACCGTCGAAGGGCATGCCGTCAACCACATAAAGAGGTGATGCCGAACCGTTGATAGAGCCGATACCGCGGATGCGCACCGAGGGCGATGAACCGGGCTGGCCGTTGGTCGACAGCACCTGCACGCCCGCTACAGAACCCGAGAGGGCGCTGACGGCGTCGGTTACGAGACGTCCCTCGATCTGGTCGGCCTTCACTACGGATGCCGAACCGGTATAGGCCGATTTCTTGGCGGTACCGTAGGCGACCACAATCACCTCGTCGAGGTCGGTTGCGGCGCTTTGCAGTGCCACCGTGATGTTGTCAGCAGCGTTGACGGTTTGCTCTTGGTAACCGACGAAGGATACTTTGAGCTTGTTTACATTGGCGGGGATGTTCAGGGTGAACTTGCCGTCGAGGTCAGTCGCGGTGCCCTGTCCTCCGCCGATCGGCATAACCGTTGCACCCGTCAGGGGCTCGTCTGTGCCGGCTTCAACGACGGTGCCGTGGATAGTGCGGGTCGCCTACGGGGGGAGGGGGGGGGTGTGGGGGATGACAAAAGCCGCTGAAATCAGCACTGCCGTGAGCAATAGAAACAGCTTTTTCATACACTAATATAACTTGACATAAATAAATATTATACACACTCGCGGTCGTGGAGCGGGGTCACAGTGCCCGGTGCCCTGAGCGGCCGCTTTCTTCATCTGATTTTTTTTCTGACAAAACTGAACGCGACAAACGGAGAGGTTGAAACCGAGGTTTCTTTGCCGGTTAAAGATCTTAAGTAAGTAAAAGAAGTTATGGAATAATTTTAACGATTTGTTCCAAGTCTGGCTTAAAGCGCCCTACTGAAACAATAAAGTACCGAAGGATTTTAGACTCGCAGAAATGCGTTAAAACGTCACAACGACACTTTATTTTTGCAAAGATAATGCAAAATGTCATACAAATAAAGAAAACTAAGGAAATTTTGTCGGATTTTAACACGAAAAACGCGCGTGTTGTGCGGCAATGTTTAAAAACATGCTGTTATAACAAATTGCTTTTCAGAATGTTATTGCTGCATAACTTATGAATGTTTATTCAAACATATTTTTCTGTGAACAATTTGACTTTTAACGTATGCGGATTTGTTGCATATTTATCACATCGCGATTGTTTTGGTTGCTTTCCGGCAACATCGGGCGTCTCGAGGTTAATAAAAATTTGACGTGTTGCGGCGATAAACGGTGTGTTATAAAATTTTAGGTAAATTTTATAGTGGAAAATTGCCATTAAACAAACTATTTTTGTAACTTTGCGCTAATGCCATCATCCGGGATTACGATCCGTGCCGGATGAGGGGTTTCTGCTTATGGTTCTGGACTCTTGCTTTGATTCATCATGGCTTGCTGAGGCTCAAAGTTCAATGATTCACACCGGATGCTGATTCACGACTCTTTAAAAGCGTAAAAAATCAGTTATATATATTAATGTGCGCTGATAACGAAAGTCGTGAGATTGCCATTTTATGGTTGCTTTACCGAATATAACAGTTTTTCAGATATCAGAATGAAGAAAATTGTAATCTGCGGACTTCTGGCAGCAGGATGCTGTCTCTCCGCCGCCGCTCTGAGCGATAAACTTTCGCCGCAGGCAAAGCTTATGCTTCTCGACAGACAGTCTGCCGCCCAGTTGCGCTCGACTGCCGATACACCTGAGACCATCACCGCCTTTGTGACACTCAATGACGGCGAGGACGCCACGTTCCTCAAGGAGCTTGGCCTTGACGTACTCTATACCGCCGGTCAGGTCAGCATCGTGATCATGCCTGTTGACCGCGCCGAGGAGATCGCCGAAATGCCTCAGGTGAAATGCGTTGCGTTCGGCGAGCGCTCGGATGCCAAGATGGATGTGGCACGCCGCATTACGTTCGTCGACGAAATCAACCAGGGCTATGAAATCGGCGGGAATATGATGTCGTTTACCGGTGCAGGCGTTGTGACCGGCCTGTATGATACAGGTCTTGATCCCAATCACGCAGCATTCCGCAACGCCGATGGCTCAAGCCGCGTTAAAGCACTGTTTGTCGCACGTGGCTATGGCGATGCCACAGTCACTTCATATACGACACCCGAGGCTATCGCCAATTTCAAGACCGATGATGAGACCGAGAGTCACGGAACGCATGTGGCAGGTATCATGGCAGGCTCGCGTAACGTGAAAGGACGTTACGCACAGACCGTCAGCGGCCAGACCACCAGAACTGAGGGTGACATACCTTATTATGGTGTGGCGTACAATTCAGATCTTGTTATCGGTTGCGGCGATTTTTATGACGCATCGATTCTGGCAGGTGCCGCAGCTGTGGTAAACCATGCCAAGCAGCTGGGTCAGCCTGCTGTGCTCAACCTGTCGCTCGGCGGAAATACCGGCTCGCACGACCCCAACTCGCAGACAGCCATTCTGCTTGACGGCCTTGCAGAGGATGCCATGATCTGTGTGGCAGCCGGCAACGAGGGTGAGTCGCCTATGGCTATTCAGAAAAACTTCAGCCGCATGTCGGGGCTCAACCTCAACACGTTCATGACCGGTGCTACAAGCGATGCGCTTCCAATGGTATATTCGGCTGAGTTCTGGTCCGGGAACGCAACGCAGTTCGAGTGCAGCCTTGTTATCTACGACAAGCTCGACCAGAAAATCGTCTCGTCGCAGAAGGTAACCGGCAACGAGACCTATACGGCCAGCAACTGGGAGGCTCTGGGCGATGTTTTCACAGGCTCGGTTTCGGTGTCGAGCGGTATCGACCGGCAGACAAACCGTTTCTATGTTGTAATGAACAACACTCTGCAGTACAAGGGGTCGTCTACCAAGGTGTTCGGTGTCAATATCACCGGCAAAGCCGGCGAAAAATGCTATGCCTATATCAATACCTACATGAATGCAGCTCAGGAGGTATTCTTCACAAGCCAGAATATCACCGGTTATATCGGCGGTACGCCCGACGGGTCTATCAACGGTTTCGGCTGTGGCAAGAAAGTGCTTTCCGTAGGTTCATACACCTCGCGCACCTCGGCTCCCTATATCGGCAACGGCAACTATACCGGCAGCGGCACAATCGGTGCCATCTCGTCGTTCTCGTCATACGGTGAACTTGCCGACGGTCGTCAGCTCCCCGACATCTGTGCTCCGGGTCAGCAGATTGTGTCGTCAATCAGCCAGTATTATTACAACAAGCAGAAACTTGGGGAGAGAGTCAATGCTCTTTCTACGGAGTTTGACCACACATCGGCCTACTATCCTTTCCAGGGCACATCGATGGCCACACCTTTTGCCGCCGGTGTCGTGGCTCTGATGCTTGAGGCAAATCCCGACCTGACTTCAGATGAAATACTTACCATTCTGAGGGATAAAAAGTACGCCACAACTGACGCTCAGACCAACGGCGTGGATTTCAAACGTTGGGGCGCAGGCAAGATTAATGCCATCAAAGCCGTGTGTGCCGCTCTTGGTAAAGATCAGATTAGCGAGACTATGGCCGACAACCTCGAGCGCAACTTTATGCTTGAGCAGACGGCTGCCCGCACTTTTATATGCATTGACAAATTTACCGATCTCCGGTTTTGGCTATGCACGGAACATAACATGGACTGAATGAGCATTACGATCCATTTCTCTCA
>USKE01000058.1 GCA_900555165.1 uncultured Porphyromonadaceae bacterium
CGGCCGGAGCGAAACCACCCCACCCCGATGCCACCGTCGCGGCGGCCAGACAAACCGTGAGCAATCTTTTTCCCTTATACATAAATTTCATATAATGGTTGTAAAACAGTTTTAACGTGCCGGCTGGAACCCGGTACAGATATAACGCTATATTACGGCAATTATGTTGGCCGAATAGTCGGCAAAACACGCCATGTTGTCAGAAAAACATACATATTTATTGCCGGCCGGCGGCACACACTGCCACACGGCCGGCAATATACCGGAACACAAATGCCCCTGCGGGAGGGGCAACATGCGCGCCACGTCAGAACGAAATCAGCGAGGTCACCTCTGCATCGGCGGGGAGGTTCTTCCGGCCGTCGAGGGCTGCCAGCTCGATGATGAAGTTGATGTAGATCTTGCGGGGGTTCATCTGTTTCACCAGATCATAGGCGGCGGCCATTGTACCGCCGGTGGCGAGCACGTCGTCATGCAGCACCACCACATCATCGGGAGTTATGGCGTCGCGGTGAATCTCGATGGTATCGGTGCCGTATTCCTTTTCATACGATGCCTTGAGCGTGTCGGCGGGGAGTTTGCCGGGCTTGCGCACAGGCACGAATCCGGCGCCGAGTTCAAACGCCAGAATCGAACCGCCGATAAAGCCGCGCGACTCGATGCCGACAACTTTGGTCACACCTTTGCCGCGATAAAGGTCGGCCAGCGAGACCCCGATTTCATGGAGCGCACGCGGATCCTTGAAAGCCGTGGTGAGATCTTTGAAGAGAATACCCTTCTGCGGGAAATCCTGCACGTCGCGGACTTTTGACTTGATGTAATCCATATCTTTTCTTTTAGGTAGTATCTTTGAGGTTAAAAATTTCTTTACTGTGTAACCGGCTGGAGAATCGCCACTTGGCTATGTTCCACGTGAAACAATCATCAGCCTGTCTTTCGGCTTATCTCCCCGACATAAGCAGGAGGATATTTATGTCGGCGGGCGACACGCCGGGGATTCTTGACGCCTGGCCGATGGTGGCCGGGCGTATGCGGTCAAGTTTCTGCCGAGCCTCGGTGGAGAGGGCTGTAATCGACGAGTAGTCGAACCTGTCGCCGAGGGGCACCGACTCAAGACGGTTGAGCTTTTCGGCCTGCTGGGCCTCGCGCTGTATGTAGCCGTCATATTTCAGCAACACCTCGGCCGATTCGGTTATCTCGTCGCGACGGTCGGCGGGGAGCGCCTCAATCATGGCGGCCAGACCTGCGTGATGCGAAACAAGGAGCGCTATATTGAGCTGTGGCCTGAGCACAAGCTGCGCCAGCTTGCAGCCGTCGGTCACGGGGGTAAGTTCGGCCATAGTGCCGGCAAGCGCCTCGCTGTTGTTGACCGCCTCGAAGATGGCGTTGATGTCAGCAGCCTTTACCGAGGTCGACCGGATATAGTCGATCAGGCCGTCGCGCAGACGTATCTTCTCGTTAAGGAGGTCAAGCCTCTCCTGCCCCGCCAGCCCCAGCTCGAACGCAAGGGGCGTGAGGCGTGCGTCGGCATCGTCCTGACGCAGGAGTATGCGGTATTCGGCACGCGAGGTGAACATGCGGTAAGGCTCGTCGACGCCCTTTGTGACGAGGTCGTCGATAAGCACGCCTATATATGCCTGGTCGCGCCTGAGAGTAAGCTGCCGCGGGGCGGTGCTGTCGGCATCGAGCGCGCGGAAAGCGGCGTTGGCACCTGCCACGAGCCCCTGCCCGGCGGCCTCCTCGTAACCGGTGGTGCCGTTAATCTGACCGGCGAAAAAGAGGCTATCGACAAGCTTTGTCTCAAGTGTATGACGCAACTGCGTGGGGTCGAAGAAGTCGTATTCTATGGCATACCCCGGGCGGAACAGATGCACATCTTTCAGCGCCGGGATGGTGCGCAGAGCCTCGATCTGTATGTCGATAGGCAGTGACGACGAGAACCCGTTGAGGTAATATTCGGTTGTCTCCTCCCCTTCCGGCTCAAGGAAAAGCTGATGCGATTCCTTGTCGGCGAAGGTCACAATCTTTGTTTCAATCGAGGGGCAGTAGCGCGGGCCGATGCTTTGTATCTGGCCGTTGTAGAGCGGCGAGTCAGGCAGTCCGCGACGCAACACTTCGTGGGTTTCCGGGCCGGTCCAGACGTTGTAGCAACGGCGCTGGCGCAGCTTTGACCGCTCACCGGGCAGGTACGAGAAATGATGGAAATCCTCCTCAAGTTCCTGCGGCGTGGTGAGATCGAAATGTATCGTGCGGCCGTCGAGGCGCACCGGCGTGCCGGTCTTCATCCTGTCAGCGGCGAATCCGAGGCCGCGCAGCTGTTCGGTAATGCCGGTGGCGGGAGGCTCGGCACAGCGGCCGCCGGCAAGCTGCACGCGCCCTATGTGCATCAGCCCGTTCAGGAACGTGCCGTTGGTAAGCACCACGGCGCGGGCGGTGAATTTCATGCCGAGAGCGGTTTCCACGCCTGTGACACGCGGTTTCTCGCCATCATTGTCAATGGTGAGACCGGTAACGGAGTCCTGCCACATCCACAGGTTCGGCGTCTGCTCAAGCTCATGACGCCAGTATTCCGAAAACCGCATGCGGTCAATCTGGGCGCGCGGGCTCCACATGGCGGGGCCTTTCGAGCGGTTGAGCATGCGGAACTGTATCGATGCACGGTCGGTTATCACGCCCATACGGCCGCCGAGCGCATCAATCTCGCGCACAATCTGGCCCTTGGCTATACCGCCTACGGCCGGATTACAGCTCATCTGGGCTATCTTGTTCAGGTCTATTGTAATCAGCAGAGTGGATGCACCGAGCCGGGCAGCCGCCGAGGCCGCCTCGCAACCGGCATGGCCGGCACCCACCACAATCACATCATAATCGAGACGCAAAACTGATAAACTGATTTTAAACGATTGATTTACTTATATTTACACACACCGACAACCCGTTTAAGCGCCTGATTCAAGCGTGTCGAGCATGGCGAGGGCGCGGTCTTCGTGCGCCTCCATGATCTCGCGTTCGCCGGGACCTTTGTCGTTTATGCCGCAGAGGTGCAGCACGCCGTGGATTATCACGCGGCGCAGTTCGCGGTCATAAGTGGCGCCCTGCATCTCAGCGTTCGAGGCTACGGTGTAGAGCGAAATGAACATGTCGCCGCGGATCAGACGTCCGCGCGAATCGTCAAACGTGATGATGTCGGTGTAATAATCGTGGTTGAGGAACCGGCGGTTCACATCGATTATCGTATCGTCGTCACAGAAGATATACGACAGCGGGCCGCACAACCTGTCGTGATCGGCGGCGACCATCTCAATCCATCGGGCGATGACACCGTAGTCGAGTTCGGGAACCCCTACCCTACCCCGGGTCAGCCACTGGAATTTTTCGTTTTTGCGATTGACGTCGTTCATAAGCAAAAATACCTACAAAGGTAGACAATCCCCCTTAAAAAGTCAATACTCTGCCCGTTTTTCGTTTGGCGCCAACAAATCACACCCCAATATCCTGTAACCTCACATTTTGCCGATTTTTCAGTTCAAAAATCATACCCACGGCATATCTGAGCATAAAATACTATGTCACAATAAATTACGACAAGCAAAGCCCGATTTTAACGCTCTGAGAATCGAATATTTCCCAACACACAACCCGTTGTCCGCAAAAAACACTGCGATTTCAGCCAAAAATCCCGCCTGTCAGACAAGAAGAACCGGATAAACGATTATGGCGACAAATGTCAGCGCGGTGGCCGTCAGTCCGAAAATCTTACAGACCTTCAACCGGCGTCGGCACCGGGCCTCGTCAATCCGCCCGCGCTTTAACGCAAGATGCGCCAATACCCTCCCGGTGAACGAAACCATGAAAGATGCCACCGCCACAAACAGAATCACAATACACATCGCCGCCATCACATCAGATTTATCAGATACAACAAAATTCCCACAAGCACCACCCCGCCGAGCTGATACGCGCAATACCTCTTGCATCCCTGCCGGTACCCGTGGTAAACCTTATAACCGGTCGACAACACATACAGACCGTATGCCACCCAAAGCAGCCACGGTTTCCGCATACCGAAGAATATGGCATCCACACACAGCAGCGCCACACCAACAAACAGCAACGCAGACAAAACCTTCCTATGCGGCACAGCAGGCACATCCATGGTTATGATTTTTTGAAAAAACAGAAAATCAGGCAAAATACCCTAACTTAAAAACAGTATCACGATACAATAGTTTATAGGACAGCTAATATTCAGAGAACAGTTTATATATTGGGCCGAAAAGAGTGTAGGGATGCACCCCGGTGCATCCTCATACCAATGGACGAGCCTTTTCACAAGGATAGGATGCACCGGGGTGCATCCCTACAATCTGCTTTACTGCACGAGGGTTCAGGCGAAGGGGTGGATGAGGCGCCTGAAAAAACGTTTCAGGGGTTTCTGCACGCGGTCTTTGCTGAAAAGGAAACGGCGCAACACACGCAAGGCACGGCGCTCCATGCGGGCATGGTCTTCATTCAGGGCGCGGGCTGTGGCGCGGGCAAGCCGGGCGGTCTCGGTCTCGACTATGTTGATGCGGCGGAACATGGTCATGAGCTTGCGGCGCCTGTGACGCCCGAACCGCGTGCGGTTCACATCGACATAGCAGAAACGGTAGTTGCCGTCGGCCTCGCGGCGATACATGACGTTGCCGGGCGAGAAATCCTCGAACAGCACCCCGGCACGGAACAGCCGCGCCATCTCCCGGCCCAGCGCGTCGACAAACGCATCGCGGTCGGGCCACTCCTCCCAACAGCGGGTCTCGGCCACATCGGGCCGGAACTCGCATATATAATATGCCCGGTCAAGCAGGCCGAGGCGTGTATGCGTCTCGCACCACCCTAACGGCGCCGGGGTGTCAAACCCCATGTCGAGCAGACGGCGCGCGTTGTCGAACGAGCGGTGTGCCTTCGAGTCGCGGAAGAATCCGTATATTATCCCCTTCAGCAGACCGGCGCGTTTGAAATCTTTCACACATGCCACAGTGCCGTCAGGGAGTGCGACAGTGTAGAGCCGGTTGCGCCCGGCATAGATCACCTGCGCACCCTCGGGCTCGCGCCCTGCGCACAGATTGGTCTTGAGGCGCTGCACGGCCTCGGCTCGGAGGGGTGACTGCTCAGTATTCATATCGGAAAAGATGCGCGAAATCCGAGAAATCATCAAGTGTGAACGGCTCTTCGGGAGCGGTCATGAAACGTATGGGCACGTCGCGGTACATCGCACCCACGAGCGAGAATGTGCTTGGAGGCCCCATTATGTAATCGCACTGCGAGAGCGCCCGCAGGTCGGCCACCGCTGAGTCGGCGGGACCCTCGACAGCGGTCACCGCATCGCCCAGACTGCGGGCGAAAGCGGCCGCGTCAAGGCCGCGGTCGTTTGTGGCGAGGACTACCCTCACCCGGCGCCCCGAAGGCTCCACAAGAGCCGCAAAATGCCTCACTGCCCGGGTATAATGGTCGTCGGTAAAGAAGTATTTCCCGTTGTGCCAGCGGTCATAGTCGCCGCGGCGTATATGCACTCCGAGCACGACTTCGTTGTCACGGCGCTCGCGCGGCGCGGGGTCGTCGAATTCAAAAAGGCTGACAATCTCGTCGCGGTATTTCAGGAACAGGTCATAATGGCGCACCTGCCAGCCGGCCATGACGGCACCGGGGAGACGATGCGCGGCTTTCTCAAGCCGTGCAAGTTTCGCGCTGACCGAGGCGGTATCCTCAGCGGGGTCGTCAAACGACACCACCGGCACCAGCCCCATGGCCGAGCCGTATTTGGCCCACAGATACGTGAGGTAATTGTGGCCGCGGGCGCGCCGTATCCGGAACCCGGGATATTTGTAGCAGAACCGCATCGAAACAGCTTTCAGGCCATGTTCACGCGCCCAGGCGTAACAGTGGCCGAACTGCAGGATGTTGTTGCACATCCGCCCTTTGTCTTTTGCAAATATCATGACAAGCCTAAAGTTTCTTTTTGTAGTCGGGGAACGTTACAGAAAGTCTGTGGCGCCCGTAGCGCTCCACAAGTGTGTCATAAGCCGGGAGTGCGCCGGGCGCCTTGGCGAGTGCCTTCTGCCGCCACAGCATGGTGACCTTTTCGCCGACAGGGAGGAAATTGCCGTAAAGCTCATATTCCGAGAACGGACTGGCGCCCTCGGTCATATCGAGCGCGCCTAAGATGACACGGTCCCAGCGGTCGCCGTGCGACTCAAGAGCATGGCGCAGGTCAGACAGCCGCTCACGGTCAAACACCATCTTATGGGCCACGAACGACAGCGGGGCGATGGCAAAATTCCCGCCCATCAGACGCCTGATGGCCCTGAAATATGCTCCATGGTACTCCTTTGAGCAATAAAGCACCGAGCGGCCGCCGGCGGTGACGAATGTGTGCGGCGCCACAAGTATATGATCGGAATCGATAACAAGAAAATGCCGTGACATGCCCACGTTGCCTGCAAGTTTCAGCAACTGCTGGTAAATCCAGCCGCGGCGGTCGGCGCCGTCAGGCGTGACCGCACCGTCGATATCGCGCGGACTATAACCCAGCACATCACGCTCGTCAACGAACTCACAACCGAGTGTGGCGGCGGTGCGGCGCAACAAACCGTCGGCGCCCGGACCCACAAGATATATGGTCCGCAAAGGATTGGTCATCTGTCGGCGCACGCCCTCAAGACAGAGCGGCAGCACATCAAGATCTTTCTCTATGACGGGAATCACCACATCGACCGGTTCGGCCGAAGGCGCGGGCATGGTCTCGCGGCGCATGGCCGAGAGCCAGCGGTACAGCCAACGGCGGCGTTTACGCTGAAGGCTGTCGGCGAATCTGTGGCGGCGGTCAGTAGCTGACATCCTTGCGCCCTTTTTTACGGTTTATGAGCTTGCAACATATCAGCGCCTCGTTGCACGCCCCCTGTGCGGCGAAGGCCAGCCCGGGCGCGCCGTCGCGCCAGCCGCCCTTCAGCAGATAGCGGCGCATGAAGGTATAGGCGGGGCGCCAAAGCAGGTCGGTGGCCGGATGACGGCGCCTGGCCTCCTTGCGGGCCACCTCATAATCTGAATACCGCAGGTCTTTGGCGGCACGGGCGTCGGGATCCTCGTTTGCCAGATGTATCAGCGCCAGGTCGCGCCGCCGTGACGGGATGCGCTCAACGCGCCCGGGCACCTGAGGCATGGAATGTACCTGCGGACCCCATGTAGCCCCCTCACGGCGGAAGAACCGCAGTATGTGGTCGGGATACGCGGCATGCATCTCGTGCCCCATGTAGAAATTGCGGCGCGGCATCCACAGGCCGTCGGGAGCATCGTCTGAGGCGGCCACACCCTTGAGATAAGCCGTGAGAGCCGGGGGGACTATCTCGTCGGCGTCGACCTCGAACACCCATGGCTGCGTGGCCGAGTCAATGCCGGTCTGACGCGCCGGTTCGGCGATGCGGTGCGTGCCGCGCGGGAAGGTTATCACCCGCGCGCCGTGGCGCCGGGCAATCTCAACGGTGCGGTCGGTCGATTCCATGTCGACCACCAGCACCTCGTCAAACGCGGCGACGCTGTCAAGCACCCTGTCAAGGTGCTCTTCGGCGTTATATGTATGTATCACAACCGAGATTCCGGCCTTATTCATCTGATTTTCGTATATCTGTTTTAAAATGTATAAGAGAGCGCCAGGCCACCTCCGCCGTCGGTGACGAACGGAGCCGCCACGACCATCTCGCCGGCCGGACGCCCTTTGTCGCGCTGACGTATGAGCAGGTCATTGTAATGTATGGCCGCACGCTTGCGGAATATCTTCGGGTAAATCCAATAAGCGAACGTGGTCGAGAGGAATCCGACCGCCGCGCCGCCCACCACGTCGTTGATCCAGTGGCGGTCGTTGTGTATGCGCAGATACGCCACTCCGGCGGCAACCACATAGCCCGACATGGCCAGCCACTTGTTGGTGTTCCAGTATTCGCGGCGCAGAATCTCGGCACCGGTGACCACCGTGCCCGTATGCCCCGAGGGGAACGAGTTGCGGGCGTCCGAGTCTGGACGTTTCTCCCTGAATGTGTATTTGGCCACGTTGTTGAGCACCGCGAACGTGGCGTATGACATGCCCGTGAGCAGCACCTTGTCGAGGAAACGGTGCTCGCCCTTGACGCCGCACACGTCCAGCACGAACGGCGTCACAAGCGGCAGATACTGCAGATAGTTGTCGACCTCGGTCTTGTGGCGCCCGTGCTGCGAGATATGTTTCTGGGCCTCGTGACGCCAGCTGACGAACGGCTCGACACCGACAAACAGTGCCGAAAACGCGAAAACACCGGCCGACGTGGCCATCTCCACCACCGGGAAACGGTTCTCGGCGGCGCGTATCACGGCCAGCGTGTCGGTGACCACCATCTCCTCGCCGGCATAGATGTCGTCGGGAGCCTGGTCGGCCGGATTCATGATCACCGCAACCGTATCGGCCGCCTGTGTGAGTGCGGCCACAGGTGCCATGGCCTCTGTCAGGAGGCCGCAATCCATAGTATCGGCTGGTTTCCGCAAGGGCTCACAGGCGTCGGAAAACGGCTCGCACCATGCAAAAATAAGCCAGATTAAGAATAAACGCAAAATCATTGTAGAGGTAAAATCCTGTTTCAGGGTGCAAAATTAGCTATTTCTGCCCTTTTTACCTAACTTTGTAGCATTTATAGAGAATCATTAACAGAACAGATGGCACTCAATTATATCTGGATAGCGTTTTTCTTCATCGCATTCGTCATGGCGCTCTACCGGTGGCTGTTTTTAGGCGATGCCGGTGTGTGGTCGGAGATCATGGGGGGCACGTTCACCTCGGCCGCCACGGCGTTCGAAATTTCGCTTGGACTGACGGGCGTGCTGTCGCTCTGGCTGGGACTGATGAAGATCGGCGAACGCGCCGGGGTGGTCCGTTTCTTCGGACGGCTGATCTCGCCGCTCTTCTGCCGTCTTTTCCCCGGCGTGCCGCGCAACCATCCGGCCATGGGATCGATATTCATGAACGTCTCGGCCAACATGCTGGGCCTCGACAACGCCGCCACGCCGCTCGGACTCAAGGCCATGCAGGAACTGCAGACCATAAACCGCGAGAAGGACACCGCCACCGACGCCATGATAATGTTCCTGGTGCTCAACGCCTCGGGACTCTGTTTCATTCCCATCTCGATAATGATGTACCGCGCCCAGGCCGGAGCCGCCAACCCCACCGACGTATTTCTGCCCATCCTGCTGGCCACGTTCGTGTCTACACTGGTAGGCATCGTCACCCTGTGCCTGAAACAGCGCATACGCCTGCTCGACCCTGTGCTCATAACCTGGCTCGTGGGCATGGGTGCCATAATCGCCGGTATAGTCTGGGTATTCTCGGGTATGGAGGGGCCGCAGGTCGAGCGTTATTCATCGCTCGTGGCCAACTTCCTGCTGTTCAGTGTCATCATACTCTTCCTCAGCGCGGGAGCGATAAAGAAAATCAACATGTACGAGGCCTTCATCGAGGGGGCACGCGAAGGTTTCAAAACCGCCGTGACCATCATCCCCTACCTCGTGGCCATACTCGTGGCCATAGGCGTGTTCCGCGCCTCGGGTGCCATGACGATGCTCACCGACTGGACCACAGCGGCCGTCGGCGCCCTGGGATTCGACACCTCGTGGGTCGAGGCACTCCCCACCGCCCTGATGAAACCCCTCAGCGGCTCAGGCTCGCGCGGACTGATGGTCGACCTGATGACCACCCACGGCCCCGACGCCTTTGTCAGCC
>USKE01000059.1 GCA_900555165.1 uncultured Porphyromonadaceae bacterium
CGGCTACCATTACGCCACTTGCGCGTATGCGGTCACAAAGTTACACAATTTTCGGCAATTGCAAAACTGTTGTGACCACAGATGTCTCACAGATTTCCTGCGGAGATTGCAGGATATTCGGAAATAAGGTCACCACCACTGGTGAAAATGGTGTACGGGACCGTGGCCGTGACCGATGCTGTAGGCAGCTCCGGCCTCTATTGCCCGGGCGATATATTCCTTGGCGGCGCGGGCGGCCGAGTCGAGATCCATCCCTTTGGCAAGAGATGCCGCCAGCGCCGATGACAGGGTGCATCCGGTGCCGTGGGTGTTGGGGGTATCGAGACGGCGCGATTTCAGTTCGGTTACACGGCCTGTCTCGGCATTGTAGAAAATGTCGATCAGCTCGGCGTCGCTGAGATGCCCGGCTTTCAGGAACACCGAGACACCCCCGCAGAGTGCCGACAGCTCGCGTGCGGCGTCGGGCAGTTCGCTCTGGGCGCTGACTGCGTGTCCGAGCAACAGCTCGGCCTCGGGGATGTTGGGGGTAATGACCCTGGCGTGAGGAATCAGTTCATCGCGCAAGGTGGCCACGGCATCGGCCTCAAGCAAGGGGTCGCCCGAGGTCGCCACCATCACAGGATCGAGCACGATGTCGCGCACGTCATAGCGCGCCAGCGTATCGCGTACCGCCACAATCAGTTCGGAGGAATGGAGCATGCCGATTTTTATTGCGTCGGTGCCGACATCGTCGAGCACCGAACGTATCTGCCCGGTCACGAACTCCACTGGAACGGGATGTACGCCGGTGACGCCGACGGTATTCTCGTCGACAACGGCCACCACCACCGATGTGCCGTAGCATCCGAGGGCCGAGAATGTCTTCAGGTCGGCCTGCAGGCCGGCGCCTCCGCTGGGGTCACTCCCGGCAATAGTGAGGGCGCGTCTGTATTGTCTGGTCATGGTCAATGGGTGGAGGAAATCATTCGTTTGTGGCGCCCACGGGCCATTTCTCCAGGTCGTAGGCGCTCTGCCAGAACATCCACTCCATGCGTGTGGCCTGAACAAAGGCGCGCGTCATCTGCTCGCGGATCTCGGGTGTGGCCGCAGCGGCCAGGTCGTCGCAGATCGAGATGGCCAGATTGTTGCTTGTCTCGAAAGCGGGGTCACCGTAGCAGTCGATCCACGCCTTGTAGGGGTTGGCATCGCCGCTCTGACGGCGGTAGATTGTCTCGCCCACCTCTTTGTAGACCCAGAAACATGGCAGTATGGATGCCGCCTCGACCTCGAGCGGAGCGTAAGCCTGTGACTTGAGCCACGAAGTGTAGAGTGTGCAGGCCGGACTCATCTGCGAGCGCGACAGTTTCTGCCCCTTGATATAGACCTCGTGCAGGGACTGCTCTACGGCCACGCCGTCGGCGGCAAATCCGATGAACGCCGACGCATGGTCATCGCGTTCGAGACGCGAGGCTATGTGGGCCAGCACACGGAAGTATTCGGCGATATAGAGCGAGTCCTGCGTGATGTATTGCAGAAAGCGCTCACGCGAGAGGGTGCCGTCGCTCAGCTGGGTGATGAACGGCAGTTCGAGAATTTTCTCATAAGTCGGGAAAGCCGCTTTCCAGGCTCCCTGGCTCCATTTTTCCATATTTACTATTTAGAATATCGTGTTTATGATGTGGTTTCAGAAATCGATTATACCGCTCTGCATGGTGCGCAGATCGATGTAAAAGAGGCGTCCGTCGAGGGTGTCGGCGAAACCGGTGATATGCTTTATCGCCTCGGCCGCCTGCAGGGTGCCGGTGACACCGGGCACGAACCCGATCACAGGCTCGGGGCCGCGTGGCGCTGCTGACTGTTGCGGAGCCTCAGGGAAGAGGTCGGTATAACGACGGTGTTTCGCTCCGTTCATGAGCGCGATCTGGCCGGTATAGCCACCTATGGCACCGTAGACCCAGGGCTTGCCGAGCCGGGCACATACCTCGTCAAGCAGATAGCGTGTCGCGAAATTGTCGCAACAGTCGAGCACCAGGTCATAGCGCCCGATAATTTCACCGGCGTTTTCGGCACAGAGCCGCACAGGGTATGACTCGAACACCGTGGCGGGCGAGAGTTTCCCGAGGCGGCGCACGGCGCACTCAGTTTTCGGGCGCCCCAGGTCGGCCTCGGTATACAGCACCTGGCGGTTGAGGTTGGTGATGCCGACAGTGTCGCCGTCACACAGACCGATGCGGCCAGTTCCGGCGGCGGTAAGATAGGTCGCGGCCGGAACCCCGAGCCCCCCTGCACCCACCACGAGCACCGAGGCCTCCCCTAAAAGGCGCTGACCGCGCTCTCCTATCCCGTCAAGCAACAGCTGGCGGTGATAACGGCTCTGCGCGATGTCACCTCCGGTAGAGGGTGAAGATTCAGCAGCCATGTCAGTCGAAGATTTTGTCCCAGTCTTTCCACACAACCTCCACGCCGGCGGCACGCAGATCGGACTCAACCTCATGCGGGGTGCGTTCGTCGCTCACCGAGAACTGTTCCAGAGCCTGCGGATAGGTATAGTAACCGCCCGGTTCGGTTTTCGACCCGGCACTCATGGATGTTGCGCCGAGCGTGGCCATATTGTTGCGGAACTCGGGGCGCTCGCGGGTAGAGAAGGATATGTCCACATCGGGGTCAAAGATGCGGAAAGCGAACGTGAGCTGTGCCAGCTCGCGGTCAGACATCACGACATTTGGCTGGAAATGCCCCTCGGAGGGGCGCATACGCGGGAAATTCACACTGTAACGGGTGCGCCAGTAATTGCGCCGCAGATACAGCAGATGACGCGCCATCATCGTGACGTCGGTGCGCCACTCCTCCAGTCCGATAAGCACACCCATGCCGATCTTGTGCACTCCGGCCTGCCCCATGCGGTCAAAGCCGTTGACACGCCATTCGAAATTTGATTTCATCCCGGCGGGGTGATATTTGCGGTAGTTCTCGCGGTTGTAGGTTTCCTGGAAACATACCACTCCGTTGAGTCCGCTGTGTGTCAGGCGCTCGTACTCTTCAGCCTTCAGCGGCATCACCTCTATGGTAAGGTTGTTGAAGTAAGGACGGCACACCTGCAGGGCGCGTTCGAGATAGTCCACTCCGGCCACACGCGGATTCTCGCCTGTGACGATTAGCAGGTTCTCGAACGGTGCGAGGCGGCGTATGGCCCGGCACTCGTTCTCTATCTCCTCAGGCGTAAGCACCACGCGCGCCATCTTGTTGTGGCGGTTGAACCCGCAGTACACGCACGAGTTTGTGCATGAGTTGGTGATATAGAGCGGCACGTACATCGACATTGTCTTGCCGAACCTGCGGCGTGTGAGCTCGCGGCTGCGGTGCGCCATGGCCTCGAGATACGGGGCCGCGGCAGGCGACACAAGTGCCATGAAGTCGTCGATGCCGGGACGGCGCGCCGCCAGGGCACGTTCCACATCGGCGGCTGTCTTCGACATTATCGCCGCCGTGGTTTCGTCCCAGTCATATTTCTGAAGTTCGTCTGAGAACATGGTCAGTCAAGGAATGAGGTTAACGGACTGCTGGCCTCGGCGTGGCGCGATACGGCACCCAGGCCGGCCAGCCATGCGCGGCGCCCGGCCTCGACGGCTCCGGCGAACGCGCGGGCCATTTCTGCCGGATTCCCGGCCACGGCTATGGCGGTGTTGACAAGTACGGCGTCGGCGCCGAGTTCCATCGCCTCGGCGGCATGCGACGGCGCGCCCAGGCCGGCATCGACCACCACCGGCACACGGCTCTGTTCGACGATAATCTCTATCAGGTCGCGTGTGACCATACCCTTGTTGGTGCCGATCGGCGCCGCAAGGGGCATTACAGTCGCGGCTCCGGCCTCCTCAAGGAGTTTGCAGAGTACCGGATCGGCCTGTATGTACGGCAGAACCACAAACCCCATACGGGCAAGTTCTTCGGTGGCCTTAAGTGTTTCTATCGGGTCGGGGAGCAGGTATTTCGGGTCGGGATGTATCTCAAGCTTGATGAAATCTGTCTCGAAAGCCTCGCGGGCAAGCTGTGCGGCCAGTACGGCCTCGGCGGCATTGCGCACGCCCGAGGTATTGGGGAGTAGCTGTATGCCGGGGCGCCGCACATGCGCCAGCATGTCGTCGGCGGGGTCTGACATATCAACGCGTTTCATGGCCAGTGTGACCATCTGCGTGCCTGATGCCTCGATGGCCTCGGCCATCTCGCGGTTTGAACGGAATTTGCCGGTGCCCACGAAGAGGCGCGAGGTGAACTCGCGGCCGGCAATTATGAGGTTATCCATGGTGGGTAATGGGGGTTATGTGATGGATGTGACTTATGTTGTTTTTAGGGCAGAAAGCATGGCACGGGTTTCGGCCGGAGGATCGGGCGCGGTCAGCAGCGCCCCCGAGACGGCAACGCCGGTGATGCCGGTCTGCATGAGAGAGGCGAGGTCGGGGGTGTTAATCCCCCCGATGGCAACCACTGGGAGATCGCTCACGCGGCGGAACGCAGCCATGACACGCCGGTAACCTTCGAGCCCCAGCATGGGGCTGAGTTTCTCTTTTGTGGTTGTAAACCGGTAAGGCCCCAGGCCGATGTAGTCGGCTCCGGCGGTCACTGCGGCCAGCATGTCATCAAGGGTGTTGGCCGTGGCGCCGATTATGCGGTCAGAGCCGAGAATGCGTCGTGCCTCGGTCACGGGCATATCGTTTTTGCCCAGATGCACACCGTCGGCACCGATGGCGTCTACCAGTTCCACATGGTCGTCAATGATCAGCGTGGCGCCGTAGTCGCGGCAGAGCGCGGCAAGCTCACGGCCCGTTGCCTCGATCTCGGCGGGGGGAGCATCCTTCATCCTGAGCTGTATCCAGCGGCACCCCCCGTCGAGAACCGCCCTGGCGCCTGAGAGCTCGTCAAAAACGCCCCGACGGTGTGTTATGAACTGCAACATGACTTGTACTTATTGATCTGATTGAGATTTTCAATTATGTTACCGTGCCAGAGATAGCCTAAGAAAGCCGCGCCACCGAATCCGACGTGCGCCAGCTCGGGTAACCTGTCGGGAGTTACGCCTCCGAGAGCCACAATGCGGCTGTCGACCCGGCCGCGCAGAGTGCCGAGGTCGAACGCCGCGGCATAGCCCTGCTTTGAAATGCTGTCGTATATCGGACTGAGGAAACAGTAATCAGCCGGCTGACGTGTCTCGTCGAGCGCATGGCAGCTGCGGCTCACCGTTCCCGAAAAACCGTCGGGCGCCACAGAGTTACGGGCATTGAGATGCACTCCCGTGCCGTATCGTGCGGCAAGCTCATGGTGGTCATGCAGCGACAGGCGCGCACGCAACTCGGCGGGCACCTGCTCGACAAGCCTCTCCACCGCCCGCACATCGGCACCGGGCTTGCGTATATGCACACGATCTATTATCCCCGAGGCGAGCATGGCGGTGACCAGCTCACCCTCGGCGGCAAAAAACTCGGGCAGTGTGACGGCGAGGCATCTCATTGTTAACCGCTGACTGTCAGCCACCGCAGACGGCTTTGATGACGGTAAGGGTGTCACCCTCGGCAAGACGGGTCGAGGGCCATGCGGCGCGAGGCACCACACGGTTGTTGAGGGCCACGGCGACACCTGCCGGACCGATGCCCCGCGATTCAAGAATTTCAGAAAGTGTCTGGGTTTCGCCGACCTCGGCAGGCTCTCTGTTGATGTATATCTTCATGATACGATAATACGGTGAAATATAACAGAGCGTGCCCTCGGTCAAGGCTATGAACAAAGTCCTTTCGGCGGTACTGACCGCATCAAGTTCATAGGGTATGATCTCAGCCCCGCGCCGGGGCACCCCTCTATTCGGTATGTCACCGCAAATATACGCAAAATCCCGTTTCCCCGGCCAACTTTCCAGGGATTTTTATGTAGAGACACGAACCTCAGCCTGGGAGCATCAGCGCAGGAAACGTTTGGCGCGGAAGAAGAGGCCGAACGAGAGACCCACATTCCAGTTGCGTGCCGGATATGTGAGGTAATTCAGGTAACCGCTCACCGAGGCGAACGGCAGATTGTAGACAAGATTGAGCTCGCCGATGAAACCGGGGTTGCGGAACCAGCCTCCATAGACGGCACCCACACCGTCAGCAGCGCGCTCGATGCGGCGGAACGGCAGGAACAGGTTTGCCGACAGACGCACCTGCGCGTTCTGTATGGGGTGCCATATCGGCGTGAGGCCCACTGCTACGAAAGAGTTGGCGCGGAAAGCCTTGTTGAAAATTGCCGCAGTCGAGGCCGTGGGGCTGAAATCAGGCGCGTTCACCAACGATGCATAATAGGTATTGAGCAGCTTGCGCGTCGAGAAAAGCACGTCGCCGCTTGTGCCGAGCGTGAAATGTCGCCCCAGAGGCACATAATGCTCGAAAGTACCCTCGGCCTGCGTCCAGTGCTGCCCTTTGTCATACTCCACTACCGGGGCATCATATTCTTTCTCGCAATAATTGTATTTGCCCAGTACCTGCATGGCGGTTACATTGAAGAATGTGCCCGACGAGGCGAAGTTGCGGTTATTAAGCGTGTTGTACTCAAACACGGCAGCAGCCTGCCCGAGCGACATCCATGTGCGCACGTTACCCGACGCGCGGAAATCGCCGGCATCGCTGGCATAGAACTTGTCTTCCTGCCGTCCGCCCCCGGCACTGACGCGAATCAGCCCCTTGCGCCCTACGGCCCATCCGAAGTTCAGGCGCCCGAAACCGTCGTGATGGGTTATGAACGTAGGCGACGAGTCATCGTAAAACAGTTTGTCGCTCTCATAATATTTCTGTCGCGAAATCACCGCCTCCACGCCGAAAGCCATGGGGCGCCGCCGGTTCAGGAATATCCGGCCCTCAAGCTGCCCTGCCATATAGCTCTGCCCTATCCAACCCATCAGACGTGCCTCGGTAGAGCGGAACGACATTGACGAGTAGTCGGCCGACAGGAAGATGAACGAGTTGCTCGACGAAGTGAGGTAACCGCCGGCCCCCACGCCGAAATTGTTCTTGTAGGTGGCGTCGAGATCGAGGGTAAACAGACCGTCGGTGGCGTCGTAATGTGCCACAGGCATGAGGTTGCTGAGTCGGCCTGGTGAGAGTGCGCGGTAATATGAGAGACGCGCATGCTGTATGCCGAAGGTGTCGGCATCGTTGTATTGAAACAGATGCGTCAGGTACTCATCCTGGGCGCGGGTGCCACCGCGCACCGATACCGAATCGAAACGCAGATATGGCGACGACGACTTGAACACCTCGCGGCGCAGGCGCCGTGTCTCTGGCGAGATGCGGCTTGTGACACGCGTCTTGATGCTGTCGATCATCTGCATGGTATGGTCGTAGCCTATCTGGTACAGCTCGCGGGCCTTCCCCCAGTCGAGCAGTCCGAACTTCGACACATCGAAATGCACATATATGCCCTCGTCGGCGGGGATGCTGTAATCCTGCGCCACGATGGCCATGTTCTCGATTGTGTTGATGATGTTGGTGGGATCGGTCTCGGGAGCGGTGGAGTGCACGTCGAAACCGATCATGATGTCGGGGGCGAAATCAGACCGCATCACGTCGACGGGGAAGTTATCGTAAAGGCCGCCGTCGTAGACGTAGGTACTGTCAATCTGTATCGGAGCGAAAACGCACGGGAAAGTCATCGAGGCGCGTATTGCATGCGACAGCTCGCCCGACCTCAGCACGATCTTGCGCTTTTCGGCGATGTCAGACGTGACACAGCGGAAAGGCACGAAGAGGTTATCGAAATTGCCGCCACACTGCGCCGTATAACCCGAGAACAGCTCCATGAAACCGAAATTCATGGGCAGGGGCGAAATCAGCGACGAGGGCATCAGCCCCGGGGCGCGGTTGGTGGAGTCGTTGCGGCTGAGGTTTATGTTCACGTCGGCAAACGACGGAGTCATCGGTTTCTGAAGGAAGTAGTACGTCAGCTCGGGGTCAATCTGCCCCGTGGACCAGTAGCTGAACTCGCGCGAGGCGATGAGATCCATCATCTCGGCCGGCGTATAGCCGCAGGCATAGAGGCCGCTGACGATAGCACCCATCGACGTGCCGGCGACATAGTCGATCGGTATGCCGTTGTCTTCAAGCGCCTGGATGGCGCCGATATGGGCAATGCCCTTGGCGCCTCCGCCACTGAGCACCACGCCCACAGACTGACCGGTAGGCAACGGCTTTACCTCGCCGGCCCACATACATACTGACATAACAGACACGATTGCCGCGGCAACCGCATTTAACGAGGCTCTCATACTACTACTTGATAATTGACTGTTGGGACCGTACGGGCTGACCGCACCCGGGCGGTCTGTTGCCGGTGGAGGGTGTTGCAGAACTCGGTTTTCGCTTGATGTGTAGGGACATCGCTTTGCGATGTCGGGTCGGTTATCAACGAGATAATCTAACATGCCAAAGGCATGTCCCTACAATTCGGGGAGTGTGGCAACATTCCTGCCTTAGCAGACCGCCCGGCCGGGTTATTTCTTAAGGGTGAAGGTGCGCGAGCAGAGGCGGTAACCGTCGGTAAAGAGTTCGACGGTATAGGTGCCGGGGGTGAGGGTCGAGGTCACGTTCCAGTAGATCTGGTCGTGCACCTCGTCGCCGGTGTACTCTATCGACTTCATGGCCGTGAAGGGTACCTTGCCCCCCTCGAAGGGGAACGAGCCGGCATTGCCGAGCAGCTGTCCCTCGGGATTGGTCAGACGCAGGTAGATCACCTTCTGCCCCGGAGGGGTAGAGTTGTTCGGCGCAACTGAATAGCCCACCTTTAGCTGAGCGGCCTTGGTGACATTCTTCTCGTTCTTGCCGTTCTTCTTCAGGGCGTTGAGCGTCACGCCTGTGACGTTGAGTTTCTCAGCCAATGTCATGCGTTCGCTGAGCTGACGGTTGTCGGCCTGCACATTCTCGACGGTCTGGTTAAGGCGCTGGTTCTGAGCCTTGACCTCCTCGTTCTCGGCGGTAAGCTGCTGGTTCTGCTGTTTGAGTTCGTTGATCTGCTCTACGTATGTGCGCAGAATCCCTTTCAGCGTCTCGATCTCACCTTTCAGCTTGGCGATCTGGGCGGCTGACTTGTTCTTCTCGTTCTTCAGCTCCTGGAGCAGTTTCTCAACCTGTGCCTTGGCGGCTGAATATTTCTGCACGATTGAGTCATTCTCGAGCAGCGAAGTCTGGTTCTCATACTGCGCGAACTCGTTGTTGAGCGACTCATATTCGTTCGAAAGCTGTTGCTGTTCCAGGGCAAGCTCAAGCTGTTCCTTCTCCTGCTCGAGGGCGGCGCGCTCGGTGCGCCCCTTAGTGGTGACGAGCAACAGCGCAGCCACGGCGAGCACAAGCATCGCCGCAAGCGCTATCAGCCAGTATTTCACCGCGCCGGGCTTTTTGGCCGGACGTTCGGGCCGGTTGTCGTATATGTCGACCTCGGGCACATCGGGCGCGGGGTTGTAGCCTTCAGGCTGTGACGGCACTTCAGTCGCCTGCCATGCAGACGGCGAGGGCTGTGCCGGTTCGGGCTGCCGGGCCGGCTGACTGAAATCGTATGAAGGCTGTTGCGGCTCTGACGCCGGAACTGAGTCATCGTGCCGAGGCTGAGTGTAGCCGCCCTGCGACGGCTGATAAGACTGTGACGGATGTGAGGGTTTCGGAGCCTGCTGAGCCGGGGATGTCGCATCTGAGGGAACCCCGGGCATCTGCTGGCGCTGCCGA
>USKE01000060.1 GCA_900555165.1 uncultured Porphyromonadaceae bacterium
GGGGGCGGCAGCCTCGGTTGTCAGAGCCTCGTAGCGGTCCTGGGCGTGGGCGGCAATCTCCATGTTGAGCTTGCCTATCTCGTCGGCCTGCGTGGGGTTGAGCTTGATACCGAGCGACGCGAACGAGTCGGTCATGGCCTGGAAACGTACGATATAGTCGGCATAGCTCTGCGGGGTTGAGATGGTGTCGATTACGGCAGGCTGTGCCTGGAGCTGTGCCACATAGCGGTCATAGTCCTTGTGGCCGTCGCACGAACCGAGTATGCAGAGGGCCGGAATGGCCATGAGGATATATGCTGTCTTTTTCATTGCTGTTGTTGGATGTCAGGCTGTTTTTGCGGTTTTGCTGTCGTTCTCGCGGATGAAGAGCACCGATATGGCGCCGAGCACGAGCGAGCAGCCGGCGATTATCATCATCATGTACTGAGGGGCCAGGGCGTCGGGCTTGCTGATGACGGTGAGGATCCAGCCGCCGAGCAGGGCGCCCACAATCTGCGGAATGCAGATCGAGCAGTTGAACAGACCCAGGTAGGCGCCGATGTTGCCCCCTTTGAGCGAGTTGGTGAGGATGGTGAAGGGCCATGCCAGCATTGCCGACCATGCGCACCCAATCAGGGCGAACGAGATGAAGAGCATGTACTGGTTGGTGAAGAGTCCGGCGGTGATGAAACCGGCGGCGCCGAGCAGAAGGCTCAGGATGTATGAGAACTTGCGGCTGCGGAACTGGGGGAGCACTACGGCCCAGAGTACCGAACCGATTGCCTGCACGGCGAAGAGTATGCCCACCCAGTTGCCGGCGTCGTTATACTGTTCCGAACCGGCGTCGAGCACCACCGAGGTCTTGAATTCGGCCTGCGAGGGGTCGGCGAGGGTCACATCCTTCACGCCGTCGATGAAGAGCTTTCCGGTGTTGGGGTCGTGGGTGTAGATGTCGGCGAGCATCAGTTTCGTGGGACCCGACATGCGGTTCAGATAGCCTGTGAGCTCGAACGAGGCCACGCCGTCGAGCGGCTTGCCGTCGACAATCAGTGTGGCGCCTTTGGTGTCTACCCTGGTGTCGAGGGGCAAGGTATTCGACCCGTTGTCGATAATCTTCTCGGTGACAGGGATGCCCAGGGTGGGGAATGTCACGGCCAGGTCGCCCTCGCCGGCTTTCACGTCGGGACGGTCATAACGCACAATGCTCACGTTGCGGGCGGCGATGTAGCTGCCGTCGGCGATGATGCCCGATGCGAGCTCGCGGCCATGGTCTACAATCACGGCCGAGTCGGCTGTGAGGATATATTTTGCGGTATATTCTTCGGCGGGTTTGCCGTCTTTCATCTGCACGATGCCGTGTATGGTTGTTGTCTCGGGGCAGTCAAAGGCGTTTTTGGCGATGGTGCCGTTGGTGTAGGTCCACATGAACAGGAATGCGAACCAGCAGAAGAACTGCACCAGGCCCACGGTCCAGAATGTCGAGGGGGCGTTGACCAGCAGTTTGAACAGATTGGTCTTCTCCTGCTTGCCGTCGGCGCCGGGCTGTGCCCCGCCGTTGTATTCGGCATAGAGCTGCGGGGGCCACTCCTTGATTTTGCAGAGCGAGTAGATCACGCATGCCAGCAGGATGGCGGCGCCGGCGTAGAACGAGAATACCACGGTCTGCGGAATCACACCTGCGGCGGCGGTGTTGCGGAAACCTATCCATGTGAGCAGGAAGGGGAACACATAACCCACAATCGAGCCGGCGTTACAGAGGAAACTCTGTATGGAGTATGCGAGGCCTTTCTGTTTCTCGTTCACCATGTCGCCTACCAGCATCTTGAACGGCTGCATGGCCATGTTGATCGATGTGTCGAGCAGCATCAGGGCCACCAGGCCGATGATGATGGCCGACGATACGGCCAGGCCGAAACTGCCGGCATTGGGCAGCAGGCACATGACGGCCACTGCCACGGTGGCACCGATTACGAGATAGGGTAGACGGCGTCCGATGCGTGTCCAGGTGCGGTCAGAGGCGGTACCTACGATAGGCTGCACCACCAGGCCCATCAGCGGCGGTAGGATCCAGAAATAACTTAAATCGTGAGGGTCGGCGCCCAGTGTGGCGAAGATACGGCTCACGTTGGCGCTCTGCAGGGCATAGGCAATCTGCACTCCGAAGAATCCGAAGCTCAGGTTCCATAGTTTCCAAAAGCCCAGGTCGGGTTTAGTTTTCATGATCAAGCGGTTAAGATGAAGTTCGCTTAAGCGATTCGTAAGTAAGATATTATTCCGTTTGTGTGTGGAGCGAGGGGGAGAGTGGGAGAGTTGAGAGAATAAAGAGAGTGGAGGGAGTTGAGAGAAGTGAGGGTGGCTGTCGATGTTATTTGTGCGACGGTTCGGGAACCGGAGGTGTTTCGGTTCCGGGGTCGTCGACAAGGCGGTAAAGCCAGGCCACTTCGTCGGCCCAGATAGCCTCGTCGGGAGTCTCGAGTATCACGGGGATGTTGTCGATGCGCGGATCACGCATCAGCATCTCGAAGAACTTGACACCCAGGGTGCCCCGGCCTATCGGGGCATGCCGGTCGACACGTGAGCCCACACCTTTTTTCGAGTCATTGAGGTGTATGCCGCGCAGGTATGCGGCGCCGATCACTTGGTCGAAATCGTCCCAGGTGGCTTTGTACCCTTCGGGAGTGGAGAGGTCATAGCCTGCCGCGAAAGTGTGGCAGGTGTCGATGCACACGCCCACACGGCTCTTGTCTTCAATACGGTCGATTATCTCGGCGATATGCTCGAAACGGAACCCGAGGTTGGTGCCCTGCCCGGCTGTCGATTCAATCACCGCAGTTACGCCCGTGGTCTTGTCGAGTGCAGTATTCACCGAATCGGCGATTTTTGCCAGACATTCCTGCTCGCTGATTTCGTTGAGGTGCGAGCCGGGGTGGAAGTTGAGCATCGTAAGGCCGAGCTGTTCGCAACGGTGAATCTCGTCAAGAAACGCATCCATCGACATCCGGTGTTTCTCAGGGTCGGGCGAACCGAGGTTGATCAGGAAACTGTCGTGCGGCAGTATCACCCGGGGGTCGAAACCGAGGCGGGCGCAGTTCTCGCGGAAAAGTTCGGCCTGCCCGTCGGTTATAGGCGCCGAGCGCCACCGCGACGGGTTGCGGGTGAACAGTGCGAATGCCTTCATGCCCATTGACGCGGCGATTACCGGTGTACCCGCTACACCGCCAGTGGCAGGGACATGTGCCCCGATATATTTCATTGATGCGTAAGTAAAATTGTTGCGAAAAATTATACAGAGAGATATTTACCACAAAGATACAAAGTAGTTTGCAATTATCGCCAATTTCACAATAAAAAATTATCCACAAATGCTCGTGACGATTGGTTTTAAACCGTCGGTCGTGTCAGGAAGGTGGTTTCTGCGGCTGTTTTCCATGCTGTCCCATAAACAAAAAAAAGCTGTACCCGTCGGTACAGCTTTTTTTCAATCAGTCAGGCGGCTGCTCTCAGAGACGGTGTTTGCGGTCTCGGTCTTTGTCGGCACGCTCTATCTTTTTGATGCGGTGATGGATGCGGTCGAGTTCATGAACTGCCATTATAGCGGTGGCAAGAGTGGCGGCCTGAAGCACGATTTTTGCTATGCCAAGCACGACATGCATGCGGCGGTGGCGTCTGATAGTTTCCATAGTTGTGGTTGTTTTGGTTATGGGTTCGGTATGTTTCTTTTAGCAAAGAACATGTGAAAGGGGCTTTTGTATCGCAGTCGCATCAAAAAAAACGCGCAACGGGGCAATTTTGGGTAAAAATTGACTAATTTTGCACCGCATGAATCCCATAGACAAGAAAATATACGGGCTGATAGGTTTTCCGCTCACCCACTCGTTCTCGAAGGACTTCTTCAACCGCAAGTTCCGGGCCGAGAACATCAATGCCGAGTATGTCAATTTCGAGATACCCGACATCGGTGATTTCATGGAGGTAATCGCCGAGCATCCGAATCTGTCGGGCATGAACGTCACCATCCCCTACAAGGAGCAGGTGATACCCTATCTTGACGACCTCGACCCTGTGGCACGACGCATCGGGGCGGTCAACGTCATAAAGTTCATCGGTTCGCCCGCGGCCAATGATTTCAGGATGGTAGGCTACAACAGCGATGTCGTGGGTTTCACCGACTCCATAAGACCCATGCTGAAACCGTGTCACCGCAAGGCGCTTGTGCTCGGCACGGGTGGGGCATCGAAGGCCGTGGCCGTAGGCCTGGAGTCTCTGGGACTGGAGGTGCAGTTCGTCTCGCGCACGAAACGCCCTGGCGTAATCACTTACAGTGAGGTCACCCCCGAGGTGCTTGACGCCCACAAGGTAATCGTGAACACCACGCCGCTGGGGATGTACCCGCATGTCGACGAATGTCCGGCGTTGCCTTACGAGGCCATGAACTCTGATTTCCTCTGTTACGACCTGCTCTACAACCCCGAGCGCACACTGTTCATGAAACGCGCCGCCGAACATGGCGCCGAAGTGAAAAACGGCCTTGAAATGCTTTTGCTGCAGGCGTTTGTCTCGTGGGAGATCTGGCAGAAACCCGTCTAAGTTTACATAAGTTACATACGTTATATACGTTACATACGTTACATAAGTCCCATACGTTATATAAACATGAAAGATCTTGCCAAGTGGGTCTATATTGTCGTGGCCCTTATAATAGTATTCCCCATGCAGTATGTCACCGGCGGTGAGTTCATCTCGCCCGCGGTAGCGCTGTTCCTCGGACTGGTGTTCGCCCTGATTTTTCCGATGCCATACGCCAAGTTCAATAAAAAAGCGTCGAAATATCTGCTGCAGGCCTCGGTTGTGGGTCTCGGTTTCGGCATGAATGTCACCGAGGCACTCAAGAGCGGTGCCGAGGGTATGATGTTCACAGTCGTGTCGGTGATAGGCGTGATGTGTTTCGGTGTGCTCATCGGCTACTGGATGCATATCTCGCGCAAGACCACCTACCTGATTTCGTCGGGCACGGCGATATGCGGCGGCAGCGCCATTGCGGCAGTCGGGCCGGTGCTCAAGGCCAATGACAACGAGATGGCTGTGTCGTTAGGTGTCATCTTCATCCTCAACGCCATAGCGCTGTTCATCTTCCCGCCGATCGGGCATTATTTCAACATGTCTGACGCACAGTTCGGCACATGGGCCGCCATCGCCATACACGATACCTCGTCGGTCGTAGGTGCCGGCGACGCTTACAGTGCCGAGGCGTGTCAGATAGCCACGCTGATCAAGTGTACCCGCGCCCTGTGGATCATTCCCCTGGCGTTCGTGACCATGTTCATCTTCCGCGACAAGGATGCCAAGGGTGTCTCTATCCCCTGGTTCATCTTCCTGTTCGTGCTGGCCATGATAATCAACACATACTGCGGTCTGCCCGAGGCGCTTACGTCTACCATAGTAGTGATTGCCAAGAAACTGCTCGTTGTCACACTGTTCTTCATCGGTGCCGGTCTGTCAATCGCAACGGTCAAGAAAGTGGGCGTGGCACCGCTGCTGCTTGCAATTGTACTCTGGATTATCATCGGTGTATCGAGTTTCTTCGTGGTGATGAACACGATAGCGTGACGACTCTTCCCGACATCGGCCTGCGCCGGTTGCCGGTGGCACCTCTGTTGGCGGTAGCCGCAGGGTTTGCGGCCGGAATCGCGTCGGGAGCTTTATATGACCAATATATATGGTGGCTGGCGGGAGCTTTCACGTTTCTGTCGGCCATCTTTGCGTTTTGCGGGCGCAGATGGCTTATGGCGCTGATGCTGTCGGCACTCCCCGGTCTGCTGGCGGGTTATACCGCGCGTCCGCAGAGGGTAGGGGTTATGGTGCTCAATGACGCTCATGCGGTGTATCGCGGGGTTGTGGATTCCGAGACCCGCTCGCCGTCGACTCAGCGGCTTTTTCTTACTGTCGATTCAGTCGGTACCCGTGGCGTGAGGCCTTTCCGGGTAATGCTGACGGTTGCCGATCCGGCTGAAGTAATCGTGGCGGGCGACAGGGTGCGTTTCACCGCACTGCTTGCCGCGCCGACCGGATATAATGCCGGTATGGACTACGATGGAGCCGACCGTCGGCTTTTTCAACAGCGGGTGTCGGCCGTCGGACGGTTTTCGGGTTCGGCGCATATCGCCGTGACGGGGCATACCGAGGGTATCGCCGTCAGGATGGAGCGATGGCGCAACCGCATCGGCGACGCGCTGGCATACAGCGGCCTCCGCCCCGAGACGGCCGGTTTTCTTCAGGCCGTGCTGATGGGTGAGCGTGGTTATGTCAGCCCTGAAACGCGCGAGGCTTTCTCACGCACGGGGGTGGCTCACGTGCTGGCGCTCAGCGGCACGCACCTGGCGGTGATAGCGCTGATGATGTCGGTCATATTCTTCCCGCTCAGGCTTATGGGACGCCGCCGGTGGGAGTGGATGGCGACTCTGGCGGCTCTGTGGGGCTATGCGTTGCTGACGGGGCTGTCGCCGTCGGTAACTCGGGCCGTGATCATGGTCTCGTTCGTGCTTGTGGCGCAGACGCGCCGTTGGCAGACCTCGCCGCTGAACTCGCTGTGCGCGGCGGCGTTGCTGATACTGGTGTTCAGGCCGTTTGACCTCTTTGCGGTGAGTTTTCAGCTGTCGTTCGCGGCAGTGGCATCGCTGCTGATGTTCGCCGAAATGCTGACTGTGGATACGCGGCGCGCATGGCTCAGGACGCTCTCGCAATGGGTGGGGGTGTCGGTTGCCGCCGTTGCCGGTACGGCGCCGCTTGCGGCATGGTATTTCCACACCTTTCCGGTGGCGTTTCTGCTGACCAATATCCCGGCCGCATTGCTTTTGCCGCCGATAATGGCCGGGGGCGTGGTGGTACTCTGCCTTGCCGCGGCAGGGATTCCGTGTGGCGCCGTGGTGTGGCTGACCGACACATTATATAATATAATGATACGTCTGGTGGATGCCGTGGCGTCGTTGCCCGGAGCGGCTGTCGGCATAGGTGATTTCTCGGCGGTGTGGCTTGTAGGGGTATATGTCGGCCTCGGGCTGTTGTGGTGGGGATGGTCGCGTCGCCTGAAACTGTCTGTGGCCGCCGGGTGCGTCATGATTGCCGCATCCGTGACGGCGACGGCGCTGTCGGGCAACCGGTATGAGTGCGAAGGTGTCATCACCCTGCGGTCAGACAAGGCCGTTGGGGTTGCGGTATGCCGGGGTGACTCGGTGATAGTGTTCACTGACGCCAAGGCGCCCGGTCTGAGGCGTCAGATCTCGCGTGAGACGTGCCAGGCGCTGTCGCGTCGGCGCCTTGATGGCAAATACGCCGGTAGGGCTCGTTTCGCCTCCCCGCTACTTGACCCTGCGGCAATGTCGCCGGACGGCAATTGCTGGCGCATCGGCGGCAAGACATACGTCATTGCCGGAAAAGACAGTGTGGCACCGCCCCCCGGGAAATGTGATTATCTGGTGATTACACGCGGTTTCCGTGGCGATGCCGTTGCGCAGGCGGCCATGTGCCGTCCGGATACCGTGATTGTGTCGCCCACCCTTACCCCGGCAAAGTCGCTCGTCATGATCCGAAGTCTGAGAGAGGCCGGTTATGCGGTGAAACTCAGGCTTTGAGCGGAGTATCCTGTCAGGCGTTAGCCGAGTAGCTGCAGATACCCTTTCTGAAAATACATGTGTTTGAAATCGCCTGGGCGCAAAATTTCTTCGCCATATATTACCAGATCGAGGTCAATCGGTACATCCGGAACTTCCCGGTCGCGGCCATGGGACGATTCGTATTCCTTGAGCATGCGGGTGACCTCGTCGGCTGACTTTTCGGTAAAGCCGGTGGCCACAGCGTTGCGGTAGGTCATGCCGGCACAGCGCGCTCCGACGCCGGGGGTCAGATAGCTTTCCGAGCACCTGACATCGGCGAACGTTGTGGCGAGCCAGCGGCATGCCGCGTCGACCTGAGCCGCGCCGTCGGGCGTGTTGCTGCCTATTCCTATTGCTATGAAACGTGACATGTATTCGGGGTGGTTCAGTTCTGGGGCACGTCGCGCAGGGAGAGGCCGATGCGGCGGCGTTCAAGATCTACAGAAATCACTCTGACCATTACCTGCTGGTGCAGTTTCAGCACGTCAGACGGGTGACGCACACGTTTCTGCGCTATCTGCGATATGTGTACAAGGCCGCTTTCGTGGGCGCCTATGTCGACGAACGCGCCGAAGTCGGTGATGTTGTTGACTATGCCGGGCACGACCATCCCTTCCCTCACATCCTCGATGTCGTTGATCGATTCGTCAAACGCGAACTCCGAGGCTTTTTCGCGCGGGTCGCGGCCGGGTTTCTCAAGTTCGGCGATTATGTCGGTGAGGGTTGGCAGACCCATGTCGCCGGAAACATAGCGGTTCAGGTCGATGCTCTTCAGCCGGGCGGTGTCGCGCACAAGGGTGTCGACAGTGCATCCGGCGTCGGCTGCCATGGCTTCGACCACGGCATAGCGCTCGGGGTGCACGCCGGTATTGTCGAGAATGTTGTCACTGTCGGGCACACGCAGGAATCCCGCGGCCTGCTCGAAAGCCTTGGCACCGAGGCGCGGCACTTTCAGCACCTCGCGGCGCGAATGGAAGTCGCCGTTCTGCGCGCGGTAGGCCACGATATTGGCGGCCAGGGCGTCGCCGATGCCCGAAACGTATGACAGCAGCTGGCGCGAGGCGGTGTTTAGGTTCACGCCCACGAGGTTAACGCATGACTCGACCGTCATGTCGAGCGATTTCTTCAGCAATGTCTGGTCTACGTCGTGCTGGTATTGGCCCACTCCGATTGATTTCGGGTCGATTTTGACAAGCTCGGCCAGCGGATCCATCAGGCGGCGCGCGATGGAGACGGCGCCGCGCACGGTGACATCCTCGTCCGGGAACTCGTCACGGGCCACTTTCGATGCCGAGTAGACCGAGGCGCCGTTCTCGCTGACAACGAAAATCTCGGGTTTCGACGGAAATTCAAGCGAGCGCACGAAACGCTCTGTCTCGCGCGAGGCGGTGCCGTTGCCGATGGCTATGGCCTCCACGCCATACTCGGCAGCGAGTTTCAGCAGGCGTTTCTGCGCGTCTATGAGATAGTTGCGCGGCGGGGTGGGGTAGACCACATCATGGCACAGCAGATTGCCGTTGGCGTCGAGCACCACGACCTTGCAGCCGGTGCGGTATCCGGGGTCGATGCCCATGGTGACCTTGTTGCCTAAGGGGGCGTCAAGCAGGAGCTGGCGCACATTGTCGGCGAAAGCGCTTATGGCGCCCTCGTCGGCGCGGGCTTTGGCATCCGCGGCGGTCTCGGTTTCCATCGAGGGGCGTATCAGTCGCTTGTAGCCGTCGGCCACGGCGCGGCGCACCAGGTCGGCCGATGCCGGGGTGGCCTCTTTGCGCACGAACCGGCGGTTGAGCGAATCGAGCATGCGGGTGTCGTCAATGTCGACCGACACCCTGAGGAACCCTTCGGCCTCGCCGCGACGCATGGCCAGGTAGCGGTGCGACTGACAGCGCGCCAGCGGCTCGGATACGTTGAAATAGTTGCGGTAGTTTCCGGCCTCGGCCTCTTTGGTCTTTATGACCTTGCAGTTTATTTTTGCCGAGCGGCGGAATTCGCGGCGCACCCACTCGCGGGCACGTTCGTCCTCGCTGACCCATTCGGCGATAATGTCGCATGCGCCGGCAATCGCCTCGTCG
>USKE01000061.1 GCA_900555165.1 uncultured Porphyromonadaceae bacterium
AGTCCAAAGTCCCCACAGCCCCCACCCCGCAGCGGCTGGCCATGCTCGACGAGATCCGCGAGAAGTTCGACCGCCTGCGTGCCGAGCATCCCGACGCCGACCGGCTCACACTGCTCGACGACATGCTCGGGCACGACGGCCCGGGCGCCTCGCGGTTCTTCATCGGCGAGGAATATGCCATGCGGCTCTACACCGGCTCGGCACGCCGCGCCGCCGACCGTCCGCTCCACTCGCACCGGCGCCGCCCCCATTCGCGGCCCGGCTCAGGGAACAGCAACCACATCATCAAACCCCGATAATCTGTTTCAACCATGACAATATCACTGAATGCAAAAGCTATTTTCGACGAGATATTCGCCCTGTCGGCACTGCTGGCCGTCTCGAATCCCGAAGTGAAACGCCCGGCACTGCTGTGCCGCGACCAGATACCGGGGTTGCGCCACCTGATGCGCATGGCCTTCGCCAACCTGGTGATGCAGTTCTCTGAACGTGTGCGTTCGTGCCGGTTCGACGACGCAGCGCCGCACGACCGCCCCTACGACCCCGACATTGACATAACGATGCTCATCGACTTCGACCTTGAGGACGAAAACCTCGACAACGGCCGTCTGCTGGCGGTGAAAGCCTCGATGGAGCACATCCTGGCGCTGACAACGCTCTCGTTCACGTTTGACTGTGTGAACCCCGAGCTGGCGCGCACCTACCGCGCCCAGGCACGCGAGGCCACCGAACGCCTCGGCGACGACATCGACCCCGTGGTGCCCCCCGGCCGCATCGCCGCCTGGTACTACTGACCCCGCAAAAGCCCGTTAGGGCCAAAACAGCATAAGCTCAAAAATAGCATAGGGTCATTAGGGTCTTTAAGGTCTTTAAGGTCTTTAGGGTCTTTAGAGTCCTTAACGACCTTAAAGACCTTAAAGACCCTAACGACCTTAAAGACCCTAAAGACCCTAAAGACCCTAAAGTGTTTTTTGCCTGCTATTTGCCGGTGAGAAGTTCGGCCAGGCGCTCCACGCCTTTGGTGGCGGGGAGTGGAATCACCGTAACGTTGCGCGGCACGGGCGCGGGCTTGGGGTCAATGTAATAGACCGGGGTGCCGGGGCGCACGCAGTGCAGCAGCCCGGCAGCGGGATATACATTCAGCGAAGTGCCTATGACCACAAACACATCAGCCTCGCGGGCAAGCTCGGCCGCCGGCTCGATGTTGGGCACAGCCTCCTGGAAAAACACGATATGCGGACGCACATGGTGCCCCTCGATCACCGTGTCGGGGGTAGTCTCGATGCTCTCGGGGGTGAGCTGCCAGACTTTTGTCTCGTCGTCGAGGGCGCGCACCTTCATCAGCTCGCCGTGCAGGTGCAGTACGTTCTTCGACCCGGCGGCCTCATGGAGGTTGTCGACATTCTGGGTGATGATATAGACATCATAAAACTCCTCGAGTTTCACCAGGCCGAGATGCCCGGCGTTGGGGCGCGCTGCGAGCAGTTCGCGGCGCCGGGCGTTGTAGAACCGGTGTATCAGCGCGGGGTCGCGGCGGAAACCGTCGGCCGAGGCCACATCCATCACGTTATAGTTCTCCCAGAGGCCGCCGGCGTCGCGGAATGTGTTTATGCCTGATTCGGCGCTCATGCCGGCGCCGGTAGAGATGACGAGTTTTGGTTTCATGGCTGTATTCTGTTTTGCCGCGGCAGGGGATGTGAAAGCCGCGTATTGTATTGAAACGCCCCGTGGAGGTCAGAAGTTTGACACGCAGGCCAGATAGTAGAAACAGAGGTGGCTCAGCAACAGCAATACTATGATGATCCAGCTCATGAGCATGCGGCGCCCGTAGCACTGCCAGGCCAGCAGACCCGAGCAGAGCACGTATGCCGGGTAGAACCAGGTGAGGCCGCGCACCACGGGGTTTGACGACGTGATCAGCGTCACCAGCCAGGGGAAGGTGAGTCCCGGCGCCATGGCCACGATTATGACAACCCACATCCACCAGGGCACGCGGTGTCGCGTGGCAGGTGCGGTGCCGTTTTCGGCCGGGGCGTTATTTTTTCCGTTTTCCATCGCGGTAAGCTTTTACGGTGTGGGCTATCCCCTCGCGCAGGTCGGTACGCGCCTCGAAACCGAAGTCGCGCCGGGCGGCCGAGGTATCGGCATTCCAGTTGCGCTGGCGCATTATGCGGTATTTGTCGCGGTTGAGAGTCGAGGCCTTCAGCCGCGCCTTTCCGATCTTCTCGGCCACGGCCGAGGCCACCCAGGTGGCCCACAACGGCAGACGCACGGGAATCACGAAACGGCGCCCCAGGGCGTCGGCCACGATGCGGCGGAACTCGCCCTGCGTATAGGCCCGGCTCTCGGAGATAATGTAACGGCGGTTCACCACATCAGAGGCAAGCGCCATGAACATCGCCTCTACCAGGTCGTCGACATAGATGAATGTCAGCTCCTGACGGCGGAAACCCACGCCGAAGTCGAAATGCGAGTCAATCGACTTTATCATCATCAGATAGTCCTGCTCGTGGGGGCCGTAGACGCCCGTGGGTCGGAAGATGATGTACGGCAGCCCCGACATATGCTCGATGAATGTCTCGGCCATGATCTTCGACTGGCCGTAGCGCGTATTCGGCGCCGGGCGCATGTCGTCGGTCAGCGGCGCGTATGTCTTTTCGTCGCCGGGACCCAGGGCAGACAGCGAGCTCATGTACAGGAACTTTCCGGGATAAAGCCTGAGCTCTCTCAGCGCCTCGGTGAACGAGCGCAGGTACTCGTAGTTCACCCGCTTGAAATCGAGGTAGTTCACCGCCTTTGTGGCGCCGAGGTTATAGATTATATAGTCCCAGCGTGGGGGATTCCCCTCGGCCGATACGAAGTCGGCCAGGGCGTTCTTGAGCGCCCCGGGGGTATCATAGTCGAGAACAAGGAAACGCAGGCGCGGGTCGGTGAGGTAGCGGCGCGAGGTTGTCTCGCGCACGGCCACGGTGACATCCATCCCCAGCTCAAGGCCGCGGGAGGCGATGAATCCGCCGATGAAACCGCCGGCGCCCACCACCAGCAGACTTTTCCCTTTGAGCGCGCCCAGACCGGGGGTCTGTGCGTGGTTATTTTTTGTGTCGCTCATAATCTTCAATCGCTTTGCGATAACACTCCATTGTGCCGCGGGCCATGGCCTCGTCACTGAAACGGCTCACATACTGCCGCCCTTCGGCGGCGATGCGGCGGCGCGCCTCGGGGTAGTTGAACAGCTCCTTGGCCAGACTTATCCACTCGCCTATGTCGCCGGGACTGACCACCGGTGCCGAAGAGCCGGCGGCCTCCTCAAGACACGAACCCGAGGCCACGATTACCGGCGTGCCCACCGACAGACTCTCGATTACCGGGATGCCGAACCCTTCGTAAAGCGACGTGTACGACGAGCAGAACGCCCCGGCATACAGCGCCGGCAGGTCGGCGAAGTCGGCGTAGTCGATGAATTTTATGCGGTCGGTGGTGTTGTACGTGTTCAGATACGAGTCGATGGTGCGGGCATATGAGGATGTGCGGCGCCCCACAATCACCAGGTCGAACTCGTCTGGAAGGCCACGAAGCCCCCTGACAGCCATCATCTGGTTCTTGCGCGCCTCGACGGTGCCAACACATATTATATAGGGGCGCTCTATGCCGTATTTGCGGCGCACCTGCGCGATTTCGTCAGCGGGCACATCGCGCCTGAACTGGGCATGGCACCCCTGATAGACCACATCTATCTTACCGGGGTCTATGCCATAGAACTTCACCACATCGCGGGCTGTACATTCCGAGATGGCAAGCACGCGCGTGGCGGCGTGTACCGACTTGCGGAACTTGTAGTCGTATATCTTGCGGTCGACAAGGTGATAGCACTCCGGATAGTAGCGGAATATCACGTCATGAATCGTCACCACCGACGGCACCCCGGCCGATGCCACGTTGACCGGCAGTTCGCCCGAAAGGCCGTGAATCAGCCCTACCCCCTCGTCTACCATCTGCGACGCCATGTTGAGCGGGCGCCAGAACGGTTTCCAGCGCGTGATGTATTTCTCATCGGGGGTGACGAGCGAAACGTTGTCATGCCCCAGCACCTCTTCAAGACGCGGGTTAGGTTTCACCACCGGCGTATAGAGACGGTAACTGTTGTCGGGATAGAAACGCGACATCACGTCTACCAGCAGACGCGAGTAATTTCCCAGGCCGGTGTTGTTCAGCACGGCACGTTTGCCGTCATAACCGAAAATCACGTCAGAGCGGAATTGTGCGGTGAATCGAGTTGTCGAGCGAGATCAGCGTCTCGGTGCCCACAACGCCCGGAATCTGCTGGATCTCCTTGTTCAGCACCTCCATCAGGTGGTCGTTGTCGCGCACGAACAGTTTCACCAGCATGGTGTAGGGGCCCGTGGTGAAATGACACTCGGTGACTTCGGGAATCTTCTCGAGTTCGGGTACCACCTGCGAGTAGATTGCGCCGCGCTCAAGGTTCACACCGATATATGTGCAGGTAAAGTAACCCAGGGTCTTGGGGTTCACGGTGTAGCCCGACCCGGTGATGATGCCGTCTTCAATCATGCGCTGGATGCGCTGGTGCACGGCGGCGCGTGACACGCCGCATACCTGGGCCACATCCTTCGAGGGGATGCGCGCGTTATGCATCACAATCGACAGGATTTTCCTGTCGAGATTATCTATGGACGGTTGCTTTTCCATTATTCCTTAATTATTGTATCCCGTAAAATAGCTGTTTTGTCAATTTTCTGCAAATATAGCCATTTTATTTCATTTCACTATCATATTGCCACAACATTTACACAATTCCGGTCAAATTTCCCACATTCTCACCCCATTACATATATATGGGGTGCCACTTTCTCCCAAAGGGACAATTTATCGGCCATAGCTATCATAAAATCAACAATAACTTGATTTGCAATATATTTTCGCTATCTTTGCGCTCTCACAACCAGCATTATCATGAAGAAATACATAAGTCACATAAGCCACATCCGTCACATAAGATACATGCGCCACATCGTGTGCATGATGGTGGCGGCGCTGTGCCTGTCAGGCGCCCGCGCCGAGGTCACCACCATGCTGCACAGGGGGCACCCGGTCGACGGCTACGCCATCAGCTATGACGAAAGCTACATCTTCACCAGGGGCGATGCCGAAATATGCGTCTGGGATCTGCGCAACCGCATGCTTATAACGACACTGCCGGTAAAGACCTCGCGCATAGAGGCCCATCCTACCGACCCGCACCTGATTTATGTGAAACTCAAGGATGTGGGGATGTCGTCATCGATGTCAGACGCCGACTATGCCATCATCGACTGGACCGACGGCTCGACCGTCGGTTATGTGAGCGCGAGGCGCGTACCTTCAGTCAGTGCCAAACCGGACCTGACGGTGTGCACATACAACGACGACATGCTGGTGCTCGTGCCGATGACCATGAACGCGAAGGTAGCCGGCTACATCGGCGGCCTGAACGCCGACATCGGCTCGGCGCGCACCAACCACAACGACAGCCTGCTGCTCACCTCGGGCCTGTTCCCCCAGGTCTGGGACCTGAGGCACGCCACACTGGCCTGCAATGTTCCGTATTACCGCTATCTGCGCCCGGAAGGCAAAGGCTCGTTTGCCGAACTGCGGCGTATCCCCTACGCCCGGGGGCAGAGGCCGTCGACGGCCACATTCTGCGAGGCGTATTTCATGCCCGGATCAGACGACATCATCCTCGGCGGCGTGCGCGACACAGTGACGGTGTGGCGCCCCGGCGGGGGGATGCATGCCGAACTTATCAACAGGATTCCTGTGGGCACGGGGCCGTCACCATCGCTGTCGGTAAGAGGCGACACCATCATCGCCGCCACGAAACATGGCATTTTCCGCTCGGTGGGGGGCGCGCCGTTCCACGAACTTGAGGCGTTCCGCCTCGCCTCGGGACGTGACGAATTCAACACCGTGTCGCGTCCTTACGGCGCCGGACGGTTCCTGGCCGGGAGCAGTGACGGCCGCAAGGGGATGGCGTCGGTAATCGAGGGGGCGCTCGGCTCAGACACTCCCCTACGCGTGGCCGACAAGGCCTACGGCTGGGTGCAGGACATAAAGCTCTCGCCTCGTGCCGACTATGCCGCCGTAACCTACGGCAACCGGGGCATAGCCCGGCTCGACCTCACGGGCGACACTTTGCGCTACGGCCCCGCGCTCGAGACCGACTGGCTCGACGGCGAGAAGATAACCCGGTGCGAGGTTCTGCCCGACGGCACCGTTGTCGGGGGCACCACCTTAGGCGCCCTCAGTTTCTGGAAGAAAGGTGCCACGCGCAGTTTCATGCAGAATCGCGTTCACCACGCCTCGATCAACAGCATAACCCTCTCGAATGACTCAACACGCATGTTCACCGCCGACCGTGCCGGACAGATAACCATCTGGGATACCGCCACGCTCAAGCCGGTGGTGTATCTCTATCAGGTTCTGGGACTCGATGAGCCTGGATATGTGCTCCTCACCCCCGACCATTATTACAAGGCCACACCCAACGCCCGCGAGTTCATGAACTTCGTGAAAGACGGGCACCCCTACGCTTTCGAGCAGTTCGACCTGCGCAACAACCGTCCCGACATAGTGCTGAGCCGTCTCGGCGGCGACCCGGCCGAGATTGACCTTCTGCACCGCGCCTGGCAGAAACGTCTGCGCCGCGCCGGAATCAAGGAAGAGAGCCTTTCCACCGACTACCACGTGCCCGAGGCCACGGTGACCAACCGCGACCGCATCCCGGCTGTCACCGCCGACAGTGTCGTCACAATCGAGGCCACGTTCAGCGACGCGAAATATGACCTCGGCGAACTATCGGTCACGCTCAACGGCGTGCCGGTGCTTGACCCGACCCACAGGCACGTAAGCGGACGCAGGCACAGCATGACGCTCCCCCTTGAGCTTGCCACCGGAAACAACAGCATAGTGGTGTCGTGTACCAACAGCCGCGGTGCCGGCTCGCTGCGCGAGACCGTAAACGTCACCTGCACGCCGCGCGCTCCCCGTCAGCCCGACCTGTATGTGGTGGCCGTGGGCGTGGGCGGGTATGCCGACGCGCGCTACAACCTCGACTATGCAGCGAAAGACGCCGCCGACTTCGCGGCGATGATGCAGGGCGCGCCCGCACGCCGTTTCGGCGCCGTGCACCCGCTGGTGCTTACCGACAGCGGTTTCTCGGCCGCGAGTCTCGACAGCATCCGGCAATTCCTGTCCGGAGCGCGGCGCGACGATGTGGTCATCATCTTCTATGCCGGGCACGGTGTGCTTGACGCCAACCTCGACTATTACCTGGCCACGCACGGCATGGACTTCGCCAATCCGGCGCAGGGGGGCATCCCCTACGACGATTTCGTCGGCGTTCTCGACGGCACGGCGCCGGTGAACCGCTACTGTTTCATCGACGCATGCCACTCGGGTGAACTTGACAAGGATGACTACCTGGCCGTCAACACCGTGGCCATGCCCGAAGGTGAGGAGCTGGTGTTCCGTGCCGCCGGGCCCGGTGTAGCCGCCAAAGAGGATGTGGAGCGCGTGAACGCCCTGTTAGGCGACATGTTCCTTGACCTGCGCTGGGGCGTGGGCGCCACGGTGCTGTCAAGCGCCGGAGGCGCGGAACTGGCGGTAGAGGGTGCCGAGTGGAAAAACGGCCTCTTCACCTACTGCCTCAAGAAAGGGCTGGAAAACGACAGCGCCGACGCCGACCACAACGGTACCGTGACACTGAAAGAGTGGATCGACTACACATCGCGGCAGGTTACCGAACTCTCGGGCGGACGCCAGTCGCCCACCCTGCGCGCCCATAACTATCACAACGACCTGAATATAAAATGAAAAACCTGATTACCACACTCATACTGTTCATAGCGTCGGCGCTCGCCGCCGCAGCCGCGGGGCCGACAAAGACCGCCCGGATGACAAAAGCCGACTCACTGCGCCGCGAGATGACAGCGAAGGCTCGCGAATTTGCCGCCACCAAAGACCGCGCGGCCCGAAAGCAGATGCTCAAGCATCTCGATGACCTCGACTGGCAGATAAAACTCGACAGGATGCACCGCATCTGGGAAGAACTTGACACCGCCACGGCCACCGCGCGCGACTACCGCCGCATCGGCGTGACAATGCTTGCCCTCGGCCAGGGAAAGCACGCGCGCTGGTGTTTCTACAAGGGAGGGGCACTCGGCGACCCCTGCTGCGTGAACTATATGCTTGTCGACCTGCTAAAGACCGAGCAGGATCCCGCGGCAGCGCTGTTCGTCTTGCAGAACTATACCGACAACGGCATGACGCCCCCGCTGATGCACAACCTCGCGCTGGCATTAAGCGTCATCGAGACCGACGACCCTGCCGACCAGCAGACGTGCCGCGACATGGCCCGTACGTTAGGCAATGCATATTTCGAGCTGATGAACGACCCTGTCTACACCTACGGCCCCTACGACAATTCGGAGTACATCGACTACAACGGCAGCCTCTCCCTGCAGTTGCTGAACCGGTGCTGGCGCGATCCGTACGACAGCAATTCCGTGGGCCTGGCTCTCCGCAACTTCCTCAATCAGTGATTTCCCATAACACCCATCATTCCCAACACTCCCATCACTCCCCTCACAGCGGCAGCACCACCATCTTGTCGGTGACAAGCGTCTTGGTTCCGGCGGTGCGGTCAAGATACCACACGCTCAGGGTGACGTCAAACGGCTCAATGGCCTTCCCGTCGATGGTGTAAAGCGAGCGGTCGAACACCAGGGCGTTGCCGTCGCCGACAAGTTTCTTGTTTATGGTCTCGCCGTTGTAATCATATGTGGCAAAGAAGAAACGGTTGTCGTCGACCGGCAGTTTCGTCTCCACGCGGATAGAGTCGAGCAGATAATGCGTCTCGCCCAGCGCCACCCCCAACTCAAGGGTGTTGATCAGCTCGCCCCGGCGTGTCGACAGCTGTTTCGACGCCACAAGATACGACGCCATGTCGCGCGACTTGCATTCGCGGTATTTCTCGGCCACGACAAGCGACTGTTTTTTTGTGGTGGTGTTGAGCACCTTCATGGCCTGGCGGGGAGCCGTCCAGCTGATGGGTGCCGTGCCGGCGAAGGTGTCGCCCACACGTAGGGTCTTCCCCCCGACGGTGATGTCGGGCGTGGTCAGATAGAGAATCTTGAAATCGTCGGCCGCGGCGGCAAACACGGCTACCACACATAAAAGCGCTGACAGCAAGAGGTTTTTCATTTCGGTTTATCGGTTGTTTTTAAAGGCTGTTTAATATTTTTTCCATGCAGGCCGAGGGCTGCCATGCGGCGCCGCACCCTGGCCGATATGTTGTGCTCGATCACGAAGTAGAGCACCGTGAGGTAGAGCGTGGGGAAATACAGGTCGTACATCACGCCGGTGGCGAGGTAAGCCGCCACGTTCATGACCACCACGACCGTAGAGAAACTCACGAAAGTGGCGGCGAAACGCCAGATGCGCAGGCGTCCCAGCCCGAAGGGGAGCATACGCGCCGCATCAGACATCATGAACAGCACCACCAGGGC
>USKE01000062.1 GCA_900555165.1 uncultured Porphyromonadaceae bacterium
CAGCCGGTGTAGTGGCCGACGCCTGGAAAGAACGGCCGCAGCGTCTCTTCTTCAAGAGAGTGCGCCTGTGGTACAACCTCGACAACGGGCTCGTCTACCGCGACAACGGCAACGGCAACCGCGAGGCATCGTTCCTGGTATTCTATCAGGAGCAGGGCGCGCCGCGCATCTCCATCGCCAAACATGGCGACACGCAGATCAAATACACGTTCGACTCGCCGCTGGTAGAGGGTATGAACCATGACGCCGACGCCCGTGTCTACGGCAACATCACCCACTACAAGATCGAGTGCGTGTGGATCAAGGATGACGGCTCGGTGGGCGGCACCTGGACTGTAACCGAAGGCAACCTGGACACCCCGCGCCACGAGTTCGGCAAGGAGGATGAAGTGGATCCGCGCATCCAGGCTCCGGGCCGCTACTACTACCGCATCACCACCAAACGCGCCAATACCGGCGACCAGATCTATACATCAAACTCAAACATTCTCCGCATCGACGGCGACCCCAACGTGACTGCCATCGGCAACGTTGCAACTGATCACAGCGACGCACTCTTCACCGCGCGTCTCGACCGGGCCACCCGCCGCCTCGATCTGTGGTCGACCCGGCCCATGGGCCGCGTGACGGTATGGGCCGTAAACGGCGCACTGATGACACAGGCCGTCATCGACGACACCGAGGGTTCGCTTGACCTGCAGACTCTCACGCCCGGTGTCTACATCGTAAACGCACTCAACACATCATCACGTTTCATTATACGATGAGCTTATTGAGAATTATCATGATGTCAGCGCTCACCGCAGGGGCACTTGCCCCTGCGGCCGGGCGTGACATCAACTATCTGCACCTGTATCTGGTGGGCGAGGCCGCTCCCGGAGGCTGGGACGCCGGACTCCCCGAAGAACTTACCCGCATCGACGGCACCAACAGCTTTGTCTGGGACGGCTGGCTGAAAAAGGGGCAGTTCAAGTTTATCAATGTACGCGGCGACTACAACTCGTCGTTCACCGCCACAGTCCGCGACAACGAGACGGTCGGCAACGACCGGCTTATGGAGTTCCGGATAAACTGGAACGGCAACGACAACGGCATAAGCCCCCACGAAGACTGGAAATTCTATAACGATTACGAAGGGCACTGCCGTATCGTAGTCGACCTCGGTTCGCTGACCATGAAATTCAGGCGCCCCAACCTGGCCATCGTAGGCGACGCCGCTCTGGGATGGAACGGCCCGTTCGAGCAGATTCTCCACCCTGTCTATGCCAACGACGAGGGGCTGATTCACTGGGACGGCCAGCTCCAGCAGGGTACGCTGAAGTTCCTGGCCACCGGCGACGACTGGTTTCCATGTTTCAACGCTCCGTGGCAGGATGACCTGCTCGGCGCCGGAACCCACCAGCTCGTCTACAATACCGCCGACAAGAACGACCAGGGCGAATTCGTCGACTTCACGTACCGGGTGCCCCGTGCCGGAAACTATCATCTGGAATTTGATTTCGCCAACAATACGGTCAGCGTATCCACAAAGAGCGAACCCGAGCTGTACGGCGCCTTCACCTCGGCGCCAGGCAGGTATGTCATCGCCGTTTCAGACAACCGCCGCCTGCATTTCGGCCCGGTGCCCGACAGGCTTTATGTGCGTGCGCTCGGCGGTGGTACGCAGTCCCTCGGCACAAACCAGGGGAACCGTTTCAAGGCCAACGTGTGGCTCGACGCCGGCGACTACTACAAACTGTGCTATGATCCGGAAGATCCCGAAAACACAGCTTTCAGTCCTAACGCCGACACCGACATAACCCGCGGCACAAGCTACAACGTGGCGCCTATGCACGGTTACAGTTACACTGTGCCGCAGTCGGGCAACTATGACGTCACCGTCGATTTCTCGGGCACGGCGCCCTCGATCTCGGCAGTCAGGAACGTGCCCAGCGCGATTACCGGCGTGACTGACAGCGACATCCCCACGGTCACCGTCAATGACCGCGTGATTGAAGTCGGCGGCACATTCGGCAGTGTGGTTGTCTGCGGAGTCTCCGGTCAGGTACTCGGCCGCACAGCCCGCACAGCTGTCGAACCGGGCGTGTATGTAGTGAAAGTCGATTCCCATGTATTCAAAGTAGCCGTACCATAAACATGAACAGTATACGAAAACGCGCCCTGTGCGCCATAAGCGCCCTCGCGGCTCTTGCCTCACCTGTCATGCAGGCCCAGCAGTGGGGACTCTATGTCACGGGTGGAGAGGGCCAGCTTTCCTGGCCTCCTGAGTCGACAACACCCATGACCCGCATTGACGGCAGTTTCCATGTGCATCTGACCGACATATACGACGGTTTCAAATTCCGGTTCGCAAACTTCAACGACGGCACGCCCGAACGATTCGCCCCTGCGGGCGACAAGCATCTCCCCCATTACCGCAACTCGGTATACGAGATGACGGAAGACGGCGGTATGGTCACCGGATATGTGCCCCGCGAGGTCAGCTGGTCAGACAAGATCAGCACCGCCGACGTGGATCTGTGGACCGACCGCGCCCGCTACAGCCCAGGCGAGGATGTGTGGATACAGTGCTCGAAATTCGCCGAGTATCCCGATGCCCGGGTGCGGTACCGCCGCGGTGCCGATGTCCTGGCCGAGCACCCGCTGGTGCAGGAATGGTGGAAATGGAATCCGCCCGTGACGGATTTCCAGGGGTATCTGGTCGACGTCTACCGCCTCGATGCCGACGGTCGCGAGGAGATTCTTGCCTCGATCGGCGTGGATGTGTCGTCTGACTGGAAACGTTTCCCCCGTTACGGCTACACAGCCTGGTACGAGCCGGGCAAGGAACAGTATATCGGCGGCGACGTGGCCTTCCTGAACCGCCGCCACATAAATGCCGTGCAGTTTCAGGACTGGCACTGGAAACATCACTATCCATATTGCCCCGACGAAACATATACAGACATAGCCAACCGCCAGATTTCGGCAAACGTAATCAGGGAGTTCATCAGTTCGCAGCACGGCTACAACATGCTCTCTATTTTCTACAACCTGGCGTTCGGCGCGCTTGACCGCGACGGTGCCGAGACCGACGGCGTGCGCCCAGAATGGTATGTCTACAAGAACTCGTGGCACGGCGATAAAGACTATCACCCCCTCCCCTCAGAGTGGAAGAGCGACATCTCGATCGTTGACCCCGGAAATACCGACTGGCAGAATTATATCGGTGACCGCAACCAGGAGGTCTACGAACATTTCAATTTCGACGGCTATCAGGTAGACCAGCTCGGCAACCGCGGCACGCTCTATGACTACTGGGGCAACCGCATCGACCTGGCCGAGCGGTACGCGCCTTTCCTAAAAGCGATGAAAAACCGTCACCCCGCCAAGCGTCTGGTGATGAATTCAGTCTCGAAATACGGCTCCAACCAGATCGCGGCCTCGGGCGTGGTCGACGTATGCTATAACGAGATGTGGGCCTCAGAGGCAGACCTGATGGATCTCTATTGGGTAATCTTCGACAACAACCGGGCCTCGGGCAACACCCTGCGCACCGTATTCGCCGCATACATGAACTATGACTACGGCAAAGACAACTGGGGCAAGACCTTCCACACGCCCGGCATACTGCTCACCGATGCCTGCATCTTCGCCCTGGGGGGCGCCCACCTTGAGCTCGGCACCGGCGGCAACATGCTCTGCAACGAGTATTTCCCCAACACCAACCTGAAACTCGATGCCGCGCTCACCGACGCCATCACGCGCTATTACGACTTTGCCACCGCCTACGAAAACATCCTCTACGACACCAGCCGCGAACTCAGTCCCACCATCACCTCGCTTTCGGGCCATAAGCTTTCGGTATGGAACTATCAGAAAGGCCCCCAGCCGCGCCGCATCGTGGTGCACGGCAAGGAAACCAACCGCGGCCAGATGGTTTATCATCTGCTGAACTTCACCAACACCAACTCGCTGTCGTGGCGCGATGTCAACGCCGACCGCAACGAGCCCGATTTTCAGGGCGACATCACCCTGCTGATCGACTCTGACCGCATGGTGTCGCGTGCCTGGGTGGCATCGCCCGACAGCAATGCCTGTGTGCCCCTGATGCTCCCCTTTACCCAGGAGGGGCGTTCGGTAAAGGTCACCGTGCCCTCGCTAAAATACTGGACCATGCTGGTGCTTGAATAAGGCTCCCCCACACACCCCTCCCCCATAATTCCCATTATTCCCATGACTCCCATAATTCCCATTGCATCAGGCGTGGGAGTTATGGGAGTCATGGGAATAATGGGTGTTATGGGAGGGTTTTCTGCGGAGGGTCTTCCGGAGGGGTCGCGCCGCGCTCAATGAAATACTGGCGGTAATATGCCAGCAAAAGAGTGGTCAGCGGCAACGCTATTATCATGCCGATTATCCCCATAAGCGTGCCCCATACCGACAGCGACAGCAGAATGATGGCGGGATTCAACCCCATGGCCTTTCCCATGATTTTTGGGGTAAGAATGTAGTCGCAGATACACTGGCTCACCACATACACAAGCAGACACTGCCCTAATTCGGTCCAGAATCCGGGCCCCCCGCCCATCGAATCTATAAGGCACACGGCCGCCACCGGTATCAGCGTCACATACTGGAAATAGGGTATCATGTACAGCACCCCCACAAGTATTCCGAGCACAATGGCCATCGGTATCCCCACAATAGAAAACCCGACACAGTAAAATACCGCCGCACACAACGCCAGCAACGCCTGACCGCGGAAATAACGGTTCATGCTGCCGGCTATATCCGAACAGATCTTGAACACTACCGGCCGGTAGCGCACCGGCACCAGTTGTCTGAAACCGCCCATCATCGTGGGATAATCTATCAGGATGAAGATCACATATATGAATGTCAGCAACCATTCAAGCGTATGCAACAGCCAGCTGACAGCCCCCGCGATGAATGACCCGCCCGAACTGACCAGCGATGCGAAATGCGAGCTGCGCACAATCTCGCCGATATTCAGGTCCTTGACCCACTGGCTGAGCGGCACCGCTATCGATGCGGGCAGGAACGAGGGTGTGGCGCCGTGGCCGCGTTTCAGCATATCCTCAAGCTGGGCCACCTCCTTAATCACCGACGGCACGAAGAAATATCCCAATGCCACGAGAACCGCCGTCACCTCGATTATCGAGAGTAACGAAGGTAAGACACGCCCTTTCAGACGCAGCAGCCGCTGATTAAGCTCAACCAGGGGTTCAAGCAGATATGCGATAAGACACGCCAGAAAGAACGGCAACAGCACGTTGCGCAGCGTGTTTATGAGCCACACCACGCCTGCCGCCAGCAACAGGGCTGCCAGAATACGCACAACGCGGTCAAAGGTAAACGGTCTGGATTGTGATGACATATCTTCATAACAACCGGGCACCCGTGAAGGTTGCGGCATGTCGCGGCCGACGCAAACCTTTCTCTCACACACTATGTTACTTATATAAACCTCATACCCAAAAATCATTGACCCATGACTTACAAAGTAGACCAGATCGAAGGCATCGGCACAGCCTACGCCGCGAAACTGAACGAGCTCGGAATCCATACCACCGACGACCTGCTTGACAGATGCGCCACTCCCGCCGGACGCGCGAAACTCGAAGAAGAATCGGCCATTCCGGCAAAACTGATTCTCAAATGGACCAACCACGCCGACCTTATGCGCATAAAAGGTGTGGCCGGCCAGTTTGCCGAACTGCTCGAGGCCTCGGGGGTCGACACCGTAAAGGAATTGCGCCACCGCGTGCCCGAAAACCTGCACACCCGCCTGCAGGAAGTAAACGACGTGCGCAATCTCTGCAACCGCGTCCCCTCGCTCGCCGAAGTCAAGGAGATGGTCGAGCAGGCCAAAACCCTCCCCCCGCGCGTCACCTACTGATTCATCATCTCCCAAGGGTGTTGCAGAAATCAGTTGCCGCCTACATTGTAGGGACATCGCTTTGCGATGTTTGGTTGATAATCAACCAGATAATATAACATGCCAAAGGCATGTCCCTACAATTTAGGCGGCAACCGATTCCCATCCTCAGTCATGCGTCTGTCAATCGGTGCCGTCGATGGCTTTCCGGTATGCGGCGAGCCGGTCAGCCCACTCGCTGAATCCGGGGATGTCGCCACGGCTCCAGCATGGACTGTTTCGCCGTGCCGCACCCTAAAGTTGGACCCACGGCGAAACAGTCCATGCCGTAGCCGTGGTCGACGTGGTAGGTGAACGACCGCTCGAACTCGCGGGCGCGGTCGGGGTCGGGGTCGGTCTTGCGTAGCGAATCCACGACCGCCCAGTTCCGCGCCGAGGTCTGCGCTGCGTAAAGCCGTTCGAGCACAGGGCCTTTGTCAGGATATTTCAGAAAAAGATCATACCCGAACGCCCGCTCGCCGTTGCGCTGTGTGGTAGGCCCGTAGGCGCGGAACGCCACAAAGCCGTTCTCCCATGCCAGGTCATCGTTCCGTTCGGGATACACGCGCCCCGAAGGCCCCGGCCACGCAAGCGCCGTAAGCGGCACCAGCGCCGCCATCAATATTCTGCAAGCTCTTTTCATCGTAATAAATTCCGGTTCCAAAAAGTTAATCATTCCCTCCGGAAACCACGAAATTGCCTAAGGACTTACACCACCTTTCTTGAGGCGGCTGAGACGCCTGATGTAGTGCCCCGTGCCGATGACAGCGAGCAGAATACCGGCAATCCAGTGGAAATGCCCCCAGAATGAACCTTCACCGTAGACAAAAGCCAGCAGTATCGCACCCGAGATGATTTCGGCCAGCATGAGTATTGTCAGGGCCATTGTCACACCGCGCCCCTTGACGTTGCCTTTCAGTAGGGTTCTGAACCATCCGGCATGCTGTTTCACATGGAAATATCCCAATATCAGGAATGCCACGGCGCACACAACGTGAAACACCGACCATATTCCCCATGAATGGCGGTTGCCGTTTTCGGATGCGATATGTATGCCGATGCCGGTAACAATCAGCAGGGTGAATACCGGTATCATTGACGCGTCGACCTTAAAGATACTTTTTACCTTTGACATCATGCGGGTGTTATAGGTTATTCTGTTTTTCTGCAAAATTACGGCTGTCGGCGCATGTCTGAAATACCAATCGGCCACATAATATTGTCAATCGGTACGAATCAGCGGCTCTGGAGCTTGCATTACTTGTTTAAAACGTCTAAATTTGCCGTAACTGAACATCAAACAGCTTGAGACATGGACACCGGAACCCGTTTACTGCGACTCATAGGCGCGGACGACATCAGGGAGAGTCCCGAAAGGTTTTTCATGCACGACCGGTGCGGATTTTTCATCTGCACACAGGGCGCCGGGCGGCTCTCGTTCTTCAACCGCGACCATCCGGTAAGCCGGGGGTGCGTGGCGCTGTTCCACCCGTTCGTAAAGGTGACTTTCCGGGATGTCTCAGATGACATTGCCGGTTTCTGGGCCATGCGCGACCTCTCGGGAGCGCTGCAGGTGATAAACCAGGTGCTCGGTGTGGAGAACATCGAGGCCATCAAGACCGAGCCTGTTGTGGGAATGGAGAAAGGGATGTTCGACACCCTGCTGGCTAAAATCGACCGATACTTGGATGAATGTGACGCGCTTGAGCATGAAATCGCCACAACCGAAGTCTGCCGCCCTATATGCCGCGCCCTGCTGACCTCGCATGACGACATGCTTATGCTCGACATACTCAACCGCTATTTCCTCACACGGTCCAGGCCGGTGCGCCCCACCACAGGCCACGACATAGTGTTTCAGAAGTTCATGATGGATCTGCAGGAGAATTACACCACCCACCGCGACACGATGTTCTACGCGCGGCGGTCGTCTCTGAGTCCGAAATATTTTTCAACCGTAATACGCAATGTCTCGGGCGCGCCCCCGCTCGAATGGATCGTGCAGACGGTAATCTCGGTGGCAGGCAACCTTCTGCTCGACACTCGGAAGTCAATCAAGGATATCGCGGCAGAACTCGGATTCCCGTCGCAGGCTTTTTTCTGCGCCTATTTCAAACGCTACACCACCCTCTCGCCCAAAACCTACCGTGCCCGTCACGGCCTGAGACAACCGCCCCCTGCTCTCAACGACCAGCCTGACATTACTCCGGAAACCTGACAGGGCGCCTTTTGGCTACTGCCCGTCATCTTACAACTGGGCGCCATGGAATATTAGAGGCTGTCTAAGAATAAATGTTAAACGTTCCGGCCGAAAACTCTGAAGACGCTCAAATTTTCGTGAGGGTTGCCATTCTTTCACATCCCCATGGTTGATGTTTATGCTTTCTGGCGACTAATAGGTTTTAAATTACCGTCGCCCTCCCCACTTTTTGGCTAAATCACATACACCGGCCACCGGAACGTTAACATTTATGTTTAAAAACAGCCTATTAATATTATTTTACGTTGATGGGCCAAAATATCGCCCACACTACCGCTAAATTTGCCATCGAAAGCCACGGTGGCTTTCCCTGAAACAATAATCTCAACACAATATGTCAATCATTATTCTCATATTATGTATCTTCGGGTGGTTCGGTCAGGCACTCAAGGATGGCGCCGACATATAGTGAACACATAATACCCGTAAAAAAAGCGGCTTGTTAAGAAGATCTTTTATGTTGCTTATATGAAACGGTTTGTGTAAATTTGCTTTTGAATCAACTTAAAATCCTGACATCATGTTGAAACATTGGTATGTATATATAGTAATTGCGATAGTAGCGGAACTTCTGCTATGGGTTTGCGACAGGTACCGAATCATAAAACCGAAACCATTGCGTTATTTCATAATCATTTTCGTTTCCTGTCTGCTCTGTTTTACTATTTACGATTTAATCTTTGTTTCTGAATAAAGTATCTGATTCAAGATACCATCCCCGGACTTCACAGCAACCGTATCATACATTATATGCGTATGACGCGGTGTCTGATACCTACTTGCAATTAGTTTTTATAGCTACTATCAAGCCATTGTTGTGGGTTCGTAGAAAGAACCCTTATAAATTTACTGAGGGGAACATACACAGAAAAAGCCCGGCGGAAACCGTCGGGCTTTTTCTGTGCGGAGAGAGAGGGATTCGAACCCCCGGAGGTGTGACCCTCAACGGTTTTCAAGACCGCCGCAATCGACCACTCTGCCATCTCTCCGTATTTTACGAGTGCAAAGGTAGGGGTTTTGTCTGAATTGTGCAAATTTTAGCCGAAGTATTTTTCGGTAGTTTTTTCAGACTGTATATTTTATTAATGGCATTTTTTTAGTGGGGTCCGGTAAACAACATATTTAAGTTACTGATGATTACCGAGAAGGCTAAGAGTGCGTGTCAAAATGCACAAATAAGCCTTTTCAACGTATAACTGTTATCATTTCATTGTAGGGTCGCTACATGTAGCGACCGCTAACCAACTGCATGCTAACAACTTGTAAAATACAATAGTAACGGTCGCTACATGTAGCGACCCAATGCTATTAACTTAAGGTGCAGTGGCGTCTGGAGGACGCCGATTTCTTCGTAA
>USKE01000063.1 GCA_900555165.1 uncultured Porphyromonadaceae bacterium
GGTGAAGTCGGTGGGTGTGGCCGTGGAGTTGGCCACTGTCATCCACTGTGAGTTCTGGGGTGATGCCGAGGCCGTCTGGGCTATTGCCAGCATGGCGGCGCTCAATGTGATGGTGGTGATAAGCTTCATGTTTGTCTTATGCGGTGTGTTGTTTGTATTCGTGGTAAGGATCGCGGCCGCCTGTGATGGCTCTGTGCGGCCGTTGTGAATATGATGCAAAAGTAGTGTAAACGATTAACACTTCAATGTTAAAAATTGATAGTTTAAGTAAAATTTGTCTATGATTAATCATATTTATACATTGCGCCGGCTGACATCGCCATGGAGTTGGGCGGTATTTGCACGGAAGATGGCGCGCTAAATTGCATTACGGCAGCCGGATTTGGTAATCTGAGGATTATAAGTTATCTTTGTGGTGGAAGTAAAATACATCTGTCGCCTGTATGCCCTGACAGCGTAGACAAATGATATTGTGATATTGCTATCAGTCATAAACACATTAATCAATGAAGAAGAATTTTGCAATCTTCCCGGCACTGTTTGCAGTTGCGGCTGCAGCGGCACCCGAGGCCGGGGCGGCACTGTCGGTCCCCTGGTCGGAAACCTTCGAGACGGCCGATGCGTTCAATGCGTTCACAGTCATCGACGCCAACAACGACGGCAAGAAATGGGAGTTCAACAGCACACGCAACGCCCGCATCAGCTATAACGGCGACCTGGCGATGGATGACTGGCTGATCAGCCCGGCCATCACGCTCACCGGCGGAAAGAACTACAAGTTTACCATCGACGCCGCCATGACCAGTTTCGGTCCCGAGAAGATCGAGGTCAAGGCCGGTAACGCCGCCACCGTGGCCGCAATGACAGTGACCGTGATTCCGGTCACAGAGGTCAACAGCAACAATCTGACCACATTCACCGGCGAGTTCTCGGTGCCTTTGACCGGTGACTGGCATATCGGTGTACACGGATGCTCGGATCCTGACATGCTTTACCTCACGGTCGACAATCTTACGCTTACCGAGGGCACAAGCTCGGAGTCTCCTGCCGGACTTGGCGATTTCCGTCTCACCCCCGATGCCTCGGGGCTGCACAAAGTCACCGTATCGGGCGTGCTTCCTGCCGTCAATGCCGCCGGTAATCCTGTCGGCACGATTGAAAAGGTAGAAATCACATGCGACCGCAATCTCGTGGCCACCGTCACCGAGGGACTCGTTCCCGGCGCGCAGTTCTCACACACGCATGAGGATGCACCGGCCGGGCAGCACACATACGCCGCCGTGGTCTATGCCGACGGCGCCCGCGGACAGGAGGTGTCGGCCAGCGTCTTCGTCGGTCCCAACATCCCGTCGCAGATACCCTGGATGGGCGTCGGCGAGTTCACCCCGGGCGATGTCACGATCCGCTGGCGTGCCCCCGAGACGGATGCCGACGGTAATCCGCTCAATCCCGACCTGGTGACCTACAAGGTGGTGCGCTATGAGGTGATGGAGGGGAGCATGTTCTACGAGGAGGATATCGAGGGTGCCGACAACATCACCGGCACCGAGTATGTGCACCATGCCATCGACGCCGACAAGGGGCAGATGTTCACCGCCTACGGCGTGATAGCCAAGACCGAGGCCGGTAGGTCGTCGGCCGCCAAGACTCCGCTCTTCCCCGTGGGCACGCCCTATGCAGCTCCGTTCAGCGAGTCGTTCGCAGCCGGACAGTCGGCCATGCTCTTCCGCTCAGAGACAATCGACTACAACACTGTCACACCTTCGTGGGACGCCATGTCCGACGCCAACAGCAACATCGCATCGTATGACGGCGACGGGGGCTACCTGGCCATGTCGGCGCTCAGCTCAGGAGACTGCGCCCGTATGTATTCTGGCAAGATCGACATCAGCGCGCTTGCCGAACCTGTGCTCAGTTTCTATGTCTACAACTATTATAACGGCAAGAACGCCGAAGACCTCAACGAGCTTGAGGTATATGTAAGCGACGGCACTCAGTTCAGACTGTGCAAAGACCTCATCGTGAATGACCTTCCCGCCAACGGCTGGAACCGTGTGGCAGTCGACCTGGCCGCCTATAAAGGTAAGACCGTGCAGATCGCATTCGAGGCCGTGACACGCAACTATACCGTCACCGCCATTGACTGCATCGGGATTGCCGACGTCAGCGCTACCGACCTCGGCGTCAACTCCGTGGCGCTTCCCGCGCGTGTTACCGCAGGCCAACCCTTCACCGCCACGGTGCGCGTGGAAAATGCTGGCCGTGGAAATGTCGCCGCCGGTTATGCCGTACACCTGTACCGCGACGGCGAGAAGGTACAGAGCGCCCAGGGACCTGCAATCGTGTCGTGCGGTGTGGCTTTCGTGGAGTTCACCGAGACCGTAGATGTGTTCAATACCGGCTCTGAGGTGTCGTATCATGCCGAGGTTGTGGCCGACGGTGACGGCAATGCCGCTAACGACGTCACCCCTGCCGCTGTGGCCGCGCTGATTGCCCCGGCACATCCGGCACCCGCCGCTCTCGCCGCTGTAACCGAAGGTGCCGATGTGGCTCTGACATGGACGGCTCCCTCGCTTGACAACGTAATGCCCGAGGTAGTCACCGACGATTTCGAGTCGTACGAGTCATATACACAGACCGATGCCGGCGGCTGGCTGTTCGTCGACAATGACGGCGCTCTCCCCGGCAAGCTTGAGGGGATTTCGGTCCCCGGCGTTCACGATGTGCCCACGGTTGTGCCCGTGTCGTTCTGGGTGATGGATGCGAACATCCCCAACGGCAACGCTCTGTTCGAGGCCCATTCAGGGGCGCGCTACCTCGCCCAGATTTTCAATGCCGACGGCTCGCAGTGCGACGACTGGGCCATCTCGCCCCGTCTCTACGGCACCGCGCAGACCATCAGTTTCTATGCAAAGAGCTATTCGTCGTACATGAGCGAGAGCATGGAGGTGCTTTACTCCACCACCGGTACCGCCCTGTCTGACTTCGTGTCGGTGCGCGAGATTGCCGAGGTGCCCAATGTCTGGACCGAGTATGAGGTGTCGCTCCCCGAAGGCGCCCTCTATTTCGCCCTGCGCTGTACGTCGACGAACATGTACCAGCTCTTTATCGATGATGTCACCTACCTCCCCGGCAGCGCCACATCTGACCTTGAGCTTACCGGATACAACGTCTACCGCAACGGCGTGAAGGTGAATGACGCACCTGTCACCGGCACCGCATACACCGATGCCGCAGTACCCGGCGGAACGCACACCTATAATGTGACCGCCCTCTATAACCGCGGCGAATCCGTGCCCTCCGACGGTTGCCTTGTGTCGCTCGTCGGTCTGACCGATGTTGCCGGCAATGCGCTGACTGGAGTCACCGGCGCCGACGGTGCCGTGATCGTACGCGCCGCCACCCCGTGCCATGCCTCGGTGTTCACCGTTGACGGGCGCCCGGTTGCCTCGGCCGATGTCGACGGCACAGCCCGCATCCCCGCCGCCCCCGGCATCTACGTCGTCAAGGCCGGCACCACCGTCGCCAAAGTCACCGTAAGATAAGCATACTTCGCCTTTATCATATATAAAGAGGGGTTCGGTCACTGACGACCGAACCCCTCTTGTTTATTCGTGGAAATATCGTCTCAGAAGGTGGCGGAGAGGGAGAAACCGAACGAGGCACCACCCTGCGGGGTGGGGATGAGCAGGGGTTGCGAATGAAGGCACTCCGGGCCGATGGAACGGCATTTCGAGGCAGGGGAGAGCAACCCTACGACCTCGTTGACCGGGTCGAGGAAGATGGCCAGTATGTGGCCTATCACCGGCGAGCCGAGCACCCGGTAGTCGCGATTCACTATCTCGCGTTTGAGACGGTAGAACCCTTCGCCCATGAGCGAACCCACCAGTGGGGTGACAAAGATGTCCTGATACGAGGGGCGTTCCATGCACGCCTCGATGCCGAACTCCCATCCGATGGTGGAGATGCACGCCGAATAGAGCATCGACTGCCAGAAATTGAATCCGCAGGTGCGGGCTGCCATGAAATATGCCGCCCCGGCGTATGGGTGTAGCACATAGTTGAAAATGAACAGGTCGTGATCCCATTCGGGGCCGCGCTTGAAGATGTTGTTGAACCACCGGTCGTAGAACGGTCGCGACTGGATTTCGGCGCGGTTCCAGGCGGTGGCGTCTTCAGGCAGACATTCAAGCACGAAGAGCGTGCTGACGAACGCGCCCGTAAGGATGGCCGTATTAATCCACATTCCGTGCCACCAGGGCTCGGAATAGGTCCATGAGGCCGGGCGCCCGTAGATCGAGTGCGGGTAGCCTGAAATGATGGCCAGTGTGTCGAGATGCTGTGCATGCATCTCGGGGCCGATGGCCGACTCTTCGACGTCGACGGTTTCGATCAGTTCATTCTCAGCCGAATCTACCGGCTGGGAGATGACTATCAGCTCGTCTTGCGGATATACCTTGGGGGCGCCGACCGCTGTGGTGTCAGGCATCTCGGCTGCCACGCACGGAAACCCCAGGGCGGTGAGAATCGCCCCGATGACGGCTATCCAGATGGCATATCTGATTTTCAGCTTGCGGTGAACTTTGGTTGAGCGTATCATTGTCCCTTATTTTAGTAGATGACAAAAATTGAAATTATTCTGTTAAACATCTAAATTTCAGCCGATTGTATTTGTGAAAATCCTTGAAAATTAGTAATTTAAAGGAAAAGTTTGGCGACTTTTCTCCATGAAAACTACTAATTCCAAGGACTTGGTCAAAGTTAACCAAATCCTACCGATTATGCAATAACATTTTGGACAAAGTGTGAATCTGGCCCGCATAAAGCTTATGGCGTTGCTCCTCCACGGGCTGTGTGTGGTGCAGACAGTCAGCCTTCATAAACTGGCTGGCGCGATGCCCACAGACGTGGACAGGGACTCCAGCCTGCGACGTCTTCAAAGATTCTTCGCCAAGTATGTTCTTGATCTCGACATAGTCGCCCGTATGATTTTCTCGTTGCTTCCTGTCAAGACGGATCTTGTTCTGAGCATGGACCGTACCAACTGGAAGTTCGGGGATTTCAACATCAACATACTGATGCTGGGCGTGACATACAAGGGAATTGCCTTCCCCTTGATTTTCAGTCTTCTCCCTAAAAGAGGCAATTCCAATTGGGAAGAACGTAAGAAAATCATGGAGCGGTTCATCAGACTTTTCGGACATGACAGTATCGACTGTCTGGTCGCTGACAGGGAGTTCATAGGAAAGAAATGGATCGGATGGCTGAACAGTCGGCGCATCCGGTATTACATCCGTATCCGGCAGAACTTCTGGATTGTCAAGCCTTCCTCCGGTGAGCGTATACGTGCATGGTGGCTTTTCAATGACCTCAGGGTCGGCCAGGAGAAATTTTACTATAAGCTTTTCCTTCACAAGGGTGAATATGTTTATCTTGCCGGAAGCCGGATCAAGAACTCCGACGGGATTCCCGAATTGCAGATTCTCATATGTTTCAACCGTCCAGAAGGTGCTGTCCTGACCTATAAGAAACGCTGGGAGATCGAGACTGCCTTCAAGGCCATGAAATCCTCCGGCTTCAACATCGAGGATACCCACATGCGTGACATCGAGCGTATCGCAAGACTTGTGGCGATGGTATGCATGGCTCTTGTATGGGCGTATCTCGTTGGTGAACATAAGGATATAAATATTAAACCGATAAGGATCCTGAAGCATGGAAGAAAGGCGAAGTCGCTTGTCAAGTATGGCCTGGAAGAGATTGCAACCATACTCATGCGACCGACTTATACCCCAAAATTCGATGTCTTCAAATTTTTGTCATGTACTTAATTGTCCCTTATAAATAATGACGGCACTGAATTGCGGTTATGAGTCGTAGATGCCGCCGGTTGAAACTGTGGCGGATGTTGCAAAACCGTCAAATTGTAGGGACATGCCTTTGGCATGTTAAGTCATTTAGTTGATTGTCAATCAAACATCGCAAAGCGATGTCCCTACATTTTAGGTGTCACCCGTATCTCGGGGTTTTACAACATCCAATGTTTATCTCTATAACGCCTGAAGGTGTCAATAGGTTACAATGATGTTACGGATTTTCTTGTCTGAAATATCGGGAACCAAGCGTAATTTTTTGTAAGTTTGCACAGAATTTTATCGACCTGCACGCATGAGACTCGCATTATGGATAAGCCGGCATCTCAGACTCTCTGACGGGGGGCGCGGCCCCTCGCGCTCGGGAGTGGTGATTGCGGTCAGCGGCATAGCCCTGGCCGTGACGGTGATGTTGCTCTCCGTAGCCGTCGTGGTGGGTTTCAAGCAGGCCATCACAGGCAAGGTGGCGGGGTTCATGCCCTCGGTCAGTGTGGCGCCCGAAGAGGGGTACCGCAAGGATCCTCTGCTGTCGGGCGACTCGCTTACCACCGCTCTCGACGCGCAGACCCGCTATGTGCGGCATCTCATGGATTCCCTCTCCCCGGGTAGGGCAAAAGTGTCTGCCGTGATGCGCCGTCCCGGCATACTGAAGACCGACACCGACTTCCTCGGCGTGGAGTTCACGGCGTTTTCTGTAGAGCATGACACCCTGTTCGAGGCCTCGCTGCTCACTGCGGGACGTCTCCCCCGCGAGGCAAACGAGATAGCCCTTTCGTCACTGCAGGCGTCGAAACTCGGTCTGGCCGTCGGCGACCGTGTGTATGCCTATTTCATATCAGATGGGGCCGTACGCACCCGGCGTCCGACGATAACAGGCATTTTCCGCAGTAATTTCGGCGAATACGACAGGTCGCTGGCCTATATGTCGGCAGAACTGGCCGAGTCGCTTGCAGGTACCGGCACTGACGCTTTCGAGATACGCGGCCTGAAAGACGCCAATCAGCTGGCAATGGAACTTCAGCGGCGTCTTGTCGACGCATACCATTCAGACAAGACCCTCGACGCCTGGGGTGTGCAGACAATCGGCCAGCAGGGCGCCTTATACTTCAACTGGCTCGAACTGCTTGACACCAACGTGGTGGTGATACTGATACTTATGGGTTTCGTGAGCGGATTCACGCTAATATCGAGCCTTATAATACTGATACTCGAACGTGTGCGCATGATCGGCATCCTCAAGAGCCTCGGCGCCACAAACCGACAGGTACGCGATGTGTTCCTGTTTCTGGGGGCGCGGATAGTATTCCTGGGGCTGCTGATTGGCAATGCCGTGGCGCTGGCGCTGGTGGCGGCCGAACGTGCATGGCACTTCATTCCGCTTGACGCCTCGGCCTATTACCTTGACCATGTGCCGGTGGCCCTGAAACTGTGGCAGGTGGCGGCTCTCGATGCAGGGGTGGTAGTGGCGGCCATGGCGGTGATGCTGTTGCCGGCAATGATAATATCGCGCATATCCCCCTCAAACGTAATGCGTTACGAATGACACTGCGCCCTGCGGCATCATTGTGTTTAACTTTTTTAACCGCCGTGTGTTTTTAAGTTAAGTAAGCTAAATATCGGCTAAGGTGGCCGGTATTGACGAAATATTTTGCTAACTTTGCATATTCAACTATTTAGCACAAACCGTTTAATAATTAATCCATATCAGAATCAAAGATTCGCATTACAGTTATATGACAGAACCCAAAGTCAAAGAAGTGAATAAGCCGACATCATTGCGCAATATGATTGTCGAGGGCATACAGAACCGTAAAGGCAAGTCCGTCACCGTAGTTGACCTCTCGGACATCGAGGCTGCCCCGACATCTGAGTTCATTATCTGCCAGGGCACGTCAAGCCAGCAGGTGGCGTCGATCGCCGACTCGGTTCGCGAATACCTTCTTGAAACCGCAGGCATCAAGCCATATAACTACGACGGCTACCGCAACGCACAGTGGATCGTGATTGACTACGGTACTACGATGGTGCATGTGTTCACGCCCGAGACTCGCGCGCTCTACAACCTCGAGGAACTCTGGAGCGACGCCAAAATCAACGAGATCCCCGATCTTGACTGAGCCGGGCCGGCATACCGGCCCGGGCACACGTCACAGAAATTATTCCCATTATGCCCGACATTCTCCCCAACAGGAACAACAACAAGAAGAAACCGCAGGTGAGACCCAGTTTCTACTGGCTCTATGCGGTGATAATGGTGGTGCTCTTCGCCGCTTTCTATTTCGATGACCAGTCGGCCTCGAAAGAGGTGAACTATACCGAATTCGAGAACATCATCACCGATTCGATAAACGTTCGCGCCCACGGTATCACCAAGATTACCGTCGAGAAGAAGAAAGGTGTCGCAGAGGCCGAGCTGTCAGACTCGCTCACACGCAAGATTTTCCAGAAGAGCGCTCTCCGCGACGGCGCCGCGGCCTATATAAAGACCACCCTGCCGTCGACCGACGAGTTCGCCCGCAAAATCGACCAGTGGAAACAGCAGGGCGTGTATCAGGGTCCGGTGGTGTATGACGAGGGTAGCGACGTCTCCACTTATCTATGGACTTTCGGCCCCATAATCCTGCTTATCGCCTTCTGGTATATAATAATGCGTCGCATGACCAACCGCGAAGGCGGTGCCGGCGGGGTCTTCTCGGTGGGCAAGTCAAAGGCCCAGATGTTCGACAAGGACGGCCCCGTGAAGGTCACGTTCCAGGATGTGGCAGGTCTCTCCGAGGCCAAGCAGGAGATTGAGGAGATTGTCGAGTTCCTCAAGAATCCCCAGCGCTATACCAACCTCGGCGGCAAAATCCCCAAGGGTGCTCTGCTTGTAGGCCCTCCGGGCACCGGCAAGACCCTGCTGGCAAAGGCTGTGGCAGGCGAGGCCAACGTGCCGTTCTTCTCAATGTCGGGTTCCGACTTCGTGGAGATGTTCGTCGGCGTGGGTGCGTCGCGCGTGCGTGATCTTTTCCAGAAAGCCAAGGAGAAGGCTCCCTGTATCGTGTTCATCGACGAAATCGACGCAGTGGGCCGCGCACGCGGCAAGAATCCCAACATGGGCGCCAATGACGAGCGCGAGAACACGCTCAACCAGCTGCTGACCGAGATGGACGGTTTCGGAACCAATTCGGGTGTCATCATCCTCGCCGCCACCAACCGCGCCGACATCCTCGACAAGGCTCTGCTGCGCGCCGGACGTTTCGACCGCCAGATATATGTCGAGCTCCCCGAGCTGAACGACCGTGTGGCCATATTCAATGTGCATCTGAAAGGTATCAAGACCGACGACTCGGTCGACGTGGACCTGCTGGCGCGCCAGACTCCCGGTTTCTCGGGCGCCGACATCGCCAACGTCTGCAACGAGGCCGCGCTGATCGCCGCGCGCCACAACAAGAAATTCATTTCGAAAGAGGACTTCCTCGCCGCCATCGACCGCATCGTGGGCGGCCTGGAGCGCAAGAACAAGATCATCACCGACGAGGAGAAGCGCGTGATCGCCTTCCACGAGGCGGGACACGCCACGGTGAGCTGGATTCTGGAGCATGCCAGCCCGCTGATCAAGGTGATGATCATCCCGCGCGGCA
>USKE01000064.1 GCA_900555165.1 uncultured Porphyromonadaceae bacterium
CCTGTCTACATTTAAAATACCGGCATCAACATGGCAACCGTGATTCCCAGCACTGCTCCAGCCAGAACCTCCAATGGAGTATGTCCCAGCAGCTCCTTGAGCAGCGCCCTGCCCTCCTCGCGTTTGCGTGCCTCTTCGCGGGCGGCCTCCTCGGCACGCCGTTGGCGCCGGATTTCGGCCTGCCGCTTTTCTTCGGCCTCGCGGCGCAGTTTTTCCTGATATTCCTTCTCTGCAAGCGGATAGACGCGGTCACGGTCGGCCTCGACCGACGATACCTGTTCGCCGGTCATAGTCCAGTCGCCGTCGTTGAACAGACTGATGGCTTTGCCGTAATTCTCGAGTGCCTCCATGTAGTTCTGCGTGCCTTCGCAGCTTTTGGCATACATGTAGGCCAGGCGCGATGTGGTGTGGCCGCGGCGGCTCATTGCCGATGACAATGCACTGCGGGCGGCCGAATAGCGCCCTTCGGCCAGAGCTTTCTCGGCGGCGGCGAGTTGCCTGTCCTCACGTTCATATAGGGCGATAGTGCTGTTCGATACCTGCGAGGGGGCGCTGTTTTCGGGGAGGTTGATCTCAAGACCGTAGAAGACTTCGGGCATAGCCGGGTTAGCGGCCTTGAGCTCTTCGGTATGCACGCCCCATTTGCGTGCTATGAGTTCCCATGTGTCGCCGCGCTCAACCACATATGTGCGCGCCGATACTCCGGTGGACGCGATGGCGAACGCCACAAGGAGAGCGGTTTTGATTCCGGCGTGTTTCATCGGGTCAGCGTGTCTGTATTACAAGGAAATTTGAAATAGACCAGAAGTCGGCGGGATTGGTGATGTGCAGGGTGAATGTGCCGTTGCCGTTGGTGGTAAGCTCGTAACTCGACTGCGGCGCGGCTGTGATTATCTTCGGTTTCTTGGCATCGAAAGATATTTCGGTGAAACGCCTGATGTCGACCTGCTTGAATTTCTTGCGGTCAAGGGCGTCGCGCGTCTGTATTTTCCCTTTCTTGACTATTCCCATGGCCTCAAGCTCCTTTTTGGTGCCCATGGCCATAAAACCCTGGTTGGCCATGTCGGTAGAGCGTATCAATGCGTCGCTGTACCGTTGGTTTGCCTCGCCGAGCTGTGTGATCTGCGACTGCTGCGAGGCTACGGTCATGCGCAGCTGGTTTATGTCGAGGTCTTTTGTCTCAAGCTGGGCGCGCAGGTCGGCTATAAGTTCGTCTTTTTTTGCGAGCTGTTCCTTCAGGTTTGCGATGAGGGTTTCGGCCTGTGGATTGGCCTCGACCCGCGGGTCGTCCTTTTTCTGTTCGGCAAGCTGTTGCTCAAGATCGGCTATATGTTTCTGCTGTGCGCGGAGCACGGTCTCGAACCGTTTCAGGTTGTTTAGCGCGTCGGCCCGCGACGCCGTGCCTTCGCCCGAGGGGTTCAGAAACAGCAGGTTCTCCTGCTGCTGCACCGAGTCGAGCGCCTGCCCCAGGGTGTTCATCACCTCGTTGATGCGGGTCAGGCGTATCTGCTGGAGTTCGGCCACCCGGCGCAGTGAGTCACGTTCGTCGGCCATACGGGCCACTTCTGCTCCGCCGTTGCATCCGGCAAGCATTATCGACAGGGCGCCGGCAGCGCAATACAGCAGGTTTCTGAGTGTCATGATGAATGATCTGGTTTCAGAGGGTGATTGAGACCGGGGCTGAACGGTTTCTTATTTTCCCTGTTTTACATAAAGAATCAGCTGCTGGCCCGGTTGCAGGCGTGTCGTGGGCTTTATCTTGGCGCCAAGCTCGTTCCATTCCTTGATGTTGTCGGCGGTCACGCCGTATTCTCCGGCGAGCGAGTTGAGCGTGTCGCCCTGCTTTACGGTGTGGAACACGACTTTCAGCTGTTCTTCGGCCGGTTCCTGCGATACCTTATCAGCATCTTCGGCCTGCGCGGCGGTCTCCGGAACGTAGGGCTGGTCGAGCTCGGTCACGGTCTCTGATGTGCCGTCGGGATAGATGATCATGAACACCTGCGAGAGAGCCATCACATGACGTGTGGGCTGGGGGTTCTTGCGGGTGGCCTTCTGTGTGCGGTACACAAGCTTGTCAACGTCGAACTCGAGCTCATATGCCGGAATTTCGCGGTAGTCGGTGGTGTAGATCATCGTGGCCTTTGAGTCTGCCTCGATCTGTTCGCCCGTCTTGCGGTTTCCCTCTTTGGTGAAAAACATCGTGCCGCGTTTGGCGTATTTGATCATGTAGATGTCGGTCAGGGGGAGCTCGTCGAGTTTCACGCCCGATGTCTCGTTCTTGAACTTTACTACTTTTCCGCTGATCTGGTTAATCTTGGCCTCGACCCGTGAGCCGTCGCGCAGCATGATGAGGTCATTGCCCCCTTTTGCCCAGAACTGGGCGCAGGCGTCGGTGGCAGTCAGGGTGAACAGGGCCAGTAGCAAAAGTGCTTTTATCTTTTTCATTGCAAGGGTTTGTGTCTACAAAAAGCTGTGGGAAACAAAATTACACAATAATACCCATTGTTTCAGAGCCTTTTTGTTAAAAAGCATTAAAACAATGGGTGTTGTTATCGTGCGGGCGCCGGAAAGTCAGGAATAGAGGTAGCGCTTGATGGATTTCTTGGGGGTCTTCTCGAACTCGTGGGGGATGAGCTGTATGCGGTCAACGCGTTCGTAGGGGGCCACGAGCGAGTTCAGGTCATTGCGGTTGCGCTCCATCAGGTCGGGGAGCTGGTCATTCGAGATGCCGTCGGCGTCCATGCGCTCGTAATCGGGGTAGACGATGGCTGTCAGGCCTTTGCCACGCTCCACTACAAGCGACTCGCTCACGTAGGGCATGTTGTTGAGTTTGGCCTCGATTTCTTCGGGGTAGATGTTCTGGCCCGAGGCCGAGAGGATCATGGTCTTGTAACGCCCCTTGATTGAGAGGGTGCCGTCGGGTTGAAGGGTGCCCATGTCGCCGGTGTGGAGCCATCCGTCTTCGTCAAGAGCGGCGGCGGTGGCCTCGGGGTTCTTGTAATACCCTTTCATCACGTTCTGGCCGCGCACGCATATCTCGCCGGGAATCTCGGCCGGATTGTCGCTGAGAATCTTGGCCTCCATGTTGGGCAGCACGCGTCCGCACGAGCCGGGCTTGAACTCACGCCACGGGGTGTGGGAGATCAGCGGGCCGCACTCGGTCATGCCGTAGCCCACGGTGAAGGGGAACTTGATGCGGTAAAGGAATGCCTCGACCTCGGCGTTTAGCGGCGCGCCGCCGATGATGAGTTCCTCGAACTGACCGCCGAAAGCCTCGACGAGCTTGTTGCGTATTTTTGCGTAGATGGCATTGTCGAGGAAAGGCACGGCCAGGGCCCAGCGCATGGCGCGGCGTGTGATCATCGGCACTATCTGCTTGCGGTAGATCTTTTCAAGAATCAGCGGCACGCACACCACAAGGCTGGGGCGAACGTCGCTCATGGCCTTGAGCAGAATCTTGGGGATGGGGGGCTTGGTAAACACCGTGACCTTGGTGCCTACGGCAAGGGGTACGAGCATGTCGAACGCGCAACCGTACGCGTGTGCCAGCGGCAGGAACGACAGTGCTCTCGATCCGCAGTAATGGAGTTTCGACTGCATGCCGTAGCCAAGGTTACCCATGATGTTGTCATAGCTCAGCATCACGCCTTTCGAGAATCCCGTGGTGCCAGAGGTATAGTTAAGGATGGCGGTCTGGTCTTTGTCGACGCGCGGATATTTTATGTCGCGCGCTGTGAAACCGTTGCGGTACGCCGACTTGAACCTGCGCGACAGGTTGCGTATTATCTTCTCGGCCGACGGTTTCCCCTCGGCGTGGCGCTCGGCCAGCACATGGCGTGTCTCAAGCGAGACCACGGCCCTGAGCTGCGGCATCTCGTCGAACTCAAGGGTTTCCCATATCGGCTCTGACACGAAGAGTACGGTGGCCTCGGAGTGGTTTATGATGTGCTGAGTGTCGTGGGGATTGAAGTCGGCCAGAATGGGCACTATCGCCGCTCCGTAGGTTATGGTGGCCATGAAAGTCATCACCCATGTGGCCGAGTTCTTTCCGAGGAGGGCGACTTTGTCGCCGGGTTGCACGCCGGTCTGGCTGTAGAACAGATGCATGCGGGCGATGAGGCGCGCAAGGTCGCCGTAGGTGAGCACTTCTTTTGAGCCGGCGTCGGTGAGTGCCGGCAATGCCCAGTTGTCCTGGAAACTCTTCTCGTAGATGTCGAGCACATGGCCCTGATATGGGGTATAACTCATGGTGTGCTTGGGATGTTTGTCGGGGATGGTATGGTGTCAGTGGTTTACGGGAATCTTGCGGATACGGCGCTCGTGGCGGCCACCGTCGAAACCGGTGTTGAGGAAGGTGTCGACTATGGCGAGAGCGACTTCCGGCTCGATGAAACGGGCAGGGAGCACCAGCACGTTGGCGTCGTTGTGCTGACGGGCCAGGGCGGCAAGCTCGGTATTCCAGCAGAGTGCGGCGCGTATGCCCTGGTGCTTGTTGAGTGTCATGGCGATGCCGTTGCCGGTACCGCACATGGCAATGCCGGGGTAGCATTCGCCGCGCTCGATGGCCTCGGCCGCCGGATGGGCGAAGTCGGGGTAGTCGCACGATTCCTCTGAGTATGTGCCGAAGTCCTCGTATTCGAGGCCCTGAGCCTCAAGATAGCCTTCGATTATCGACTTGAGGCCGAATCCGGCATGGTCACTGCATATTGCTATTTTCATAACGTCTGGGGTGTTTGTTTTGTCGGTTTATGGAGAGGGAGAGTGTAATATATCGAGAATGACCCGGATATCGAGCTGTTGCGCGTGCCGTAGCCAGGTATGTACCAGGGGTTGCCGCCGGGGTTCTTTGTCTCGTGCAGGCGTGTCTTGAACCTGAACGACCACCCCATCGACACCGGCCCGATGATCTTGACGCGGATGCCGAAAAGCAGGTTGAGGTACACAACATCAGAGTGCATCGAGGGGAATGTCACCGTCTGCGACTCGTCCCAGTAACCCGAGTTCACCGTAACGTTCTCGAGATGGTAGTTGAACGGCGAATACCCCACACGGATGCCTCCGTAGGCCAGGTAGTCGGGATTTGAGTTGTAAAGGAAGTTGTAGTTGCACCCGATGCGGAAATATGGCACGGTCGACACGCGGTAGGTGTAGTTCTGGTTGGCCGGCGTGTAGGTGCTCTGCCCCAGGCCGATTTCCACTACCGGGATGTAGCGGTTGTGCAGGTTCAGCTCGCCCGAGAACTCCACCAGGCCATAATGCTGGCCGAATATGCGCATCACCGGATCCCAGATGTCGACCCCCACGCTGACCGAATGGAACAGCGGGTAGATCATCTTCGGCACCGAGGTGGACATGCCGGCGGTATCGGGGACCTCGGTGCCGCTGACGGTGTCGACAAGAATCTTACGGCCGCGCGAGTCGGTCTGCTGTATGACGCCGTCGCGCGACAGCGAGTCGCCCTCCTGGCGATTGAAATTCTGTCCGGCAGGCGGTTTCACCGGCGACACGCGGCGCTGTGCCGACAGCGGACCCGTCACCAGAGCCACAAAAGCCATGACTGCGGCAATGACGGTAATTATGCGTCTCATGGGCGCGGCGCCCTCCGGCCGCCCTGTGGCATGGAATTGCTGGAATAGTCGTGCGTGCCGTCATCTTCGCCGGGCTGCGATACCTTGAAGAAGATGCGGAAACGCTCCATCTCCACATTTGTCACCACCGAGTCGACGACCTCGACCGACTCGATCAGGTGCCGCGTGTAGGTGACGCCGGTTACCCGGTAGCGGTACATGGCGCCACATTCTTCAGATGCGAAATAGGGTTCGGAGTCGTAGGTGAAGGTCACCGTGTCGTTGAACGCCGGGTTGTCGAGTCCCTGCTCGCGGTACATGTAACGGATGAAGAAAGATGTGCGCCCGCTGTCGATGCGGAACGGCAGGTAGACATCCCTGGCCTGTTCGCCGGCATGGACAAGCAGTGAGTCGCCAGGTGCGCCCACGCCGCCGATTTCCAGTGAGTCGAGGCTGATCTGCGTGTCGCTCCCGGCGGCATAGAATCCGGCCAGCGGCAGTGACGACCGGTTGTCGGTGCATCCGGTCGAGTTGCACGCGCCGAGCATGGCCGGCAGGAGGGACAGTCCCGCGGCCCACAGCATGCAGGTGAGTATTTTATTTTTCGATGCCAATTTCCTCCTCGATTTCGTAATCGTTGCGTCGCGGCGAGTTGCGCACGACAAGTTCGCCCACAAAACCCGCAAGGAAGAGCTGGGTGCCCAGCAGCATTGTGGTGAGCGCTATGTAGAAGTATGGCGAGTCGGTCACAAGAGTGTAGTGCGCGCCGGTGTACATGGCCCTGAGTTTCAGGGCGCCCACTATTATCACGGCCACCAGGCCCAGAATGAACATCAGCGAGCCGAGCAGGCCGAAAAAGTGCATCGGCTTGCCCCCGAACTTGTTGGTGAACCAGAGGGTGCAGAGGTCCAGATAGCCGTTCACGAACCTGTCGAGCCCGAATTTGGTCTTGCCGTATTTGCGTGCCTGATGGTGCACGACCTTCTCGCCGATGCGGCCGAATCCGGCATTCTTGGCCAGGTAGGGGATGTATCGGTGCATGTCGCCGTAGACCTCGATGCGTTTCACCACCTTGTTTTTGTATGCCTTTAGGCCGCAGTTGAAGTCGTGCAGGTTGTGTATGCCGCTCACCCGGCGTGCCGTGGCGTTGAAAAGCTTGGTGGGGATGGTCTTCGACAGGGGGTCATAGCGTTTTTTCTTCCATCCGCTCACGAGGTCGTAGCCCTCGTCGGTAATCATGCGGTAGAGCCCGGGAATCTCGTCGGGCGAGTCCTGCAGATCGGCGTCCATGGTGATGACCACGTCGCCCTGCGCGTGGCGGAAACCGGTGTTGAGTGCCGGCGACTTGCCGTAGTTGCGCCTGAAGGCAACCCCTTTCACGGCGGGATTCGCCTGGCTCAGGCGTCGTATGACCTCCCACGAGTCGTCGGTCGACCCGTCGTTGACATATATGACTTCGTAGGTGAAACCGTTCTCTTTCATTACACGCTCTATCCAGGCCTGCAGCTCGGGGAGCGAGTCGGCCTCGTTATAGAGCGGTACGATTATCGAAATATCCATATAGATAGACAGTTTTCAGTTGCATAAGTGGTTGTGTCAGCTGCTGACAGGCACCCGGCGCAGGCGTGCCACGCCTGCCATGAGCATGGAAAGCAGCGACCCCGAAAAGACAGTGGCCCACATCCATATCATCACTATGTCCTGAGGCCTCGGCACGAGCCTGTGGTTTACAATCTGCCTGAGTTCGTCGGCGATTTCGGCCGCTCCTTCGAACGGGGCGTTCTCGTAAGCCGTCACAGCGGTGTCTATGACCCTGACGATGAAACCCGGCTCAATGAACCGCATGTAGATGTATGTGCCGCCGCCCATGATGAGCGCGCCGCAGGCAAAGGCCACGATGCCCTGCATCCACAGCGACGAGAATGTGGCCATGCCGTGGGCGTCGACATGCGTGCGCCGCAGAAAACGGTAGGTCAGATACGGCACATACAGCGCCAGCGCCACGGCCACGATGTTGAGCCACGCCACCGTCAGCGACAGAGCCGAGGCGGCGAATATGCCCAGAAAACACAGTCCGAGCCAGAAACCGTTGTCGGCTCCGCGGCCATAGATTGTCTTGGGGCGGTCGGTGGTGTTCATCGCGGGGCTCACTGCTGGTCAGTTCCCGACGAGAGCAAAGCGCCTGTGGCCGGGTCGAATATCATGAATCTCGGGTTTTTCCTGTCGGTGAGGAGTGAGGGCGCCAGACCGTAGTCTATGCCGAACTGGGCGAACTCCCTGTCGGCGCGGTAAAAGTCGCGCCCGTCATAGCTCACGGTCACCTCGGCCTCGCCCGGTATGCAGTAAGCCACGCCGTTTTTCGGGAAGGGGACGGTCTCGCCCTTGTCGTTGACGGGCATCTCGCCGCGCGAGGTCACTTTCACGCTGAGGTACACCGGGTCGCCCGCCAGGTTGTCGGCGCTGACGAACCCTTCGAGCGGCGACAGACGCGCTATCACTTTGCGCGATATGTCATCGTCGGGTGTCACCGAAACGGTGGTCACCACGGTCGAGGTCTTTGTGGTGCCGACGAACATGGCCAGCAGCGCCTGCTCCTGCGCCTCGAGGTTGTCAAGCATCAGCTGCAGCGACTTGCCGTCGGGGGGCATGGTGTCGGCCTGCCCCGAGATGAGCTCGGAACGGCTCTGGCGCAGGTCGAATATTGCCGTGGCGGCCAGTTCGGCGCGTTTCGCCACCGACTGGCTCTGAAGCATCTCCTGGCTGATTACCTGCCGGGCGGCGGGTGTCTCGAGTGCGGTAGGCGCGGCTTCTTTCGGCTCGGGGAGCGTCACTGTCTCGGCCGGTGCGGTCTGCTCTGTGTTGATGGCCAGGGGGAACCCCTCGGCCGACAGCATCACGAAAGCGGCGAAACCGTTTTTGAGCTGCATGGCGTATGGCACCGCATCGGCCGGTCTGACACCGCGTGTGGTCACGACGGCACTTTTTAGCGTGGCCGTGCGGCTTTCGGCGGCTATGGGGTCGTCGATGTTGAGGTATTTGCGGGCGTAACGGTAGAATTCGCCCGGTTTGCGCACCGTTATCTCGGCCTCGAGGGTGATGTCGAGTGCCGTTTCAGGCAGTGTGTAGGCCAGGGCGTAGTCGTTGGCCTTTGTGGCCGTCATGAGCTGGGTGTTCTGCGCCGTCATTGTGCCGGCGGCAAGCAGTATCGCCGTCAGGGCGGCTGTGGTGGCTTTTGCTCTGTTGGTCATATCGCGTGGCTTATTTGCTCATTACTTCCTTTATGGCGCGTCCGATGTTGTCGGCGATGTCACCGGCGGTCACGCCGTATTCCCCCTGCTCGGCCTGTGCTATCTCGCCGGCGAGGCCGTGCACGTAGACGGCGATGATCGAGGCCAGTTCGGCCGGATACCCCTGCGCCATCATCGACAGCAGTACGCCGGTGAGCACGTCACCGCTGCCGGCGGTGGCCATGGCCGGACATCCCGACGAGTTGAAACATACCTTGCCGTCGGGGCGCACGATAGCGGTGTAACGTCCTTTGAGGATGATGAGTATGTTGTAATATTTGGCCATCTCGATGGCCTTGCGCAGACGTGCCTCGGCCGACGGCTGGGGGCCGAAAAGCCTGTCGAACTCCCCGGCGTGCGGGGTGAGGATCGAAAGCACCGGGATGGTGTTGAGCATGGCGGGTTTCAGGGCCATGCAGTTGAGGGCGTCGGCGTCGAGGATCACGGGCTGGTTTATGGCAGCCAGGAAATCCTCAAGAGCCTTGACGGTCATCTCGTTGGTGCCCATGCCGGGACCGGCGGCGATGGCCGAGAAATCGCGGTCGGGGTGTATCTCCACTATGTTGAGTTCGCCCCGGTTGTGGCGGTACATCGCCTCGGGCACGGCGGGCTGCACGGAAGGTGATA
>USKE01000065.1 GCA_900555165.1 uncultured Porphyromonadaceae bacterium
CTGCCGATGACATCAACGAATCGGCGACCGGCTCGGTGACCTACAGCGACATCACCCACCCGGTGATGCCTGCACGGCTGACCTACAAGGCAGTGGTCGATTATGCCGCCGACCTCAAACCCGAAAACAACACCTCGGCACCGGCCACTGTCACCCTGACCTATCCTGAATATCCCGTGGCCACGGCACTTGCCGCTACCCGTACCGGAAACGACGTGACTCTCACCTGGGAGGCGCCCGACCTTGAGAAACGCCCCTATATTGCCGAGACCGAGACGTTCGACGGCTGCGAGTCGTTCACGGGCGACGAGTTCGCCGGATGGACATCCGTCAAGCTCGACAACGGCAATAACGGCTCCATCGAGGGTGTGGACATCCCCGGAATAGTGCCCGGACAGAGCACAAAACCATTCTTCGTGTTCGACACTTCGGTGGTTCCCGACAGCCCCGGATACACCCACTTCATGGCACACTCGGGCGACAAATATCTGGCCGTGGTCTACAATGATGACGCCAACGAGCCGCTTGACGTACTGCTCGTGTCGCCCCGCCTGTGCGGCGACGCCCAGACCGTCACATTCTGGGTAAAGAGCTGTCTGTCGCTCTTCCCCGAATCGATGGAGGTGCTCTACTCCACAACCGGCACCGAACCCGGTGACTTCACCGGAATCGCCCTCGACGTCTATGCCGTGGCCGGCGACTGGACCGAGTACAGCGCCCGTCTGCCGGAAGGAGCCGTCTACATGGCAGTACGCGCCACATCAGTCGACAAATATATGCTGATGGTCGACGACATCACGGCACGGCTGGCCTCATCGCCGCGAATGGAGCTGACCGTGAAAGGATATAACGTATACCGCGACTCCAAGCGCGTCAACAGCGATCCGATTACCGCGACCGGCTATACCGACAGCGGCGTGGACGCCGGCGCACAGACATACGTCGTGACTGTGGTGTATGACCTGGGCGAATCACTCCCCTCTGAACGCGCCACGGCACCGGCATCTCTCGACAAGATCGCTGATGACGTCATCACCGTGCGTGCCCGCAACGGAGTCATAACCATCAAAGGCGCCGAAGGCCTCGCAGTGACCGTGAACACGCCCGACGGCCGGACGGTATACACCACCCCCCATGCCGCTGCACACGAGGCAATAACGGTATCTCCCGGCATCTACATCGTCACCGCAGGATCACGGGCACACAAGGTCATGACTGACTGACAACCAACCAGTACGGCAGACTACTATCAAACCCGGAGGGGATGTCAAAATACGCAGATAATCCCTTTCAACACATAACTGCCATCATTTCATTGTAGGGTCGCTACATGTAGCGACCGCTTGCCAATTGAATATCAGGAATTTGCAAATTCTGTTCGGGAGCGGTCGCTACATGTAGCGACCCTACAATGAATACTGGCACATTATGACACATCTATTTATGTTTTTTGCGAATATTTCTTAAAAAAATTCTGCAACAAATAACCGGGGAGCATCGTCTAAATGGAAACATCCGACAACAATGAAGAATAAAACAGCACTTACGGTTGCATTCTGTTGCGCCATGGGCGTGGCGGCTCATGGCGAACAACCTGATTCCATTCAGACACATGAACTGCATGAGGTAGTCATCGAGGCGCCCCGGGTTATCCACAAGGCAGACATGGATGTCTACCATCCCTCTAAGAGTGCGATAGCGAACTCTAAAAACGGTCTGCAACTGCTTACGCACCTGATGATTCCCACCATGACTGTGAGCGATGTGATGGGAACGGTACAGGCCACAGGCCAGGCGGTGCAGGTGCGCATAAACGGGCGCGAGGCCACGATCGACCAGGTCAGAGCGCTGTTGCCCGAAACCATAAAGCGTGTCGAGTGGATCGACAATCCGGGTCTGCGGTATGGCGGCGCGAATTATGTGCTGAATTTCATTGTGTCGAACCCCACCGCCGGCGGCTCACTGCAGGCCGAGGCACGCCCCGCCCTCAACGAGGCGTGGGGTTTCTATATGGCCGATGCCAAATTCAACACCGGCCGGTCGCAGTGGGAAGTCTACGCAAGCTGCAAGCTTACCGAGAATCTTAAGATCTACCGCGACTACCGCGAGACTTTCACCTATCCCGACGGCACATCGCTCACCCGCACCGAGACACCGCGCGGCGGAGAACTTTATAATACGCAGCCGTATTATTTCGCTTCGTACAGTTACATCAAGCCTGACACCACGGTGTTTGTAGTGCAGTTCAACAACAACCAGAACACAGGCAACAAGACGGAATACAACGGCCTGATGTCGTTCAGCAACGGCGCGGATGATGTTCTGCTCACAGAACGGTCGGGCGACAGGGGGAACACCCCCTCGCTTTCGGTTTATCTGCAGCAGAACCTCGCACGCCGGCAGATGCTGGTGGTGGATTTCAGGGCGTCGATGTATCTGGGCCGCTCATGGTCTGATTACATCGAACAGGCACCCGGGGCATCGTCACTGCTCACCGATATACATACGAACATCAAGGACCGGAATCGTGCCTATGCCATCGAGGCCGACTATATAAAGAACTGGAACAAGGCCCGTTTCACCGCCGGGGCGACCTATACGGCCAACCGCAACCGCTCGGAATACGAAAACCTTGACGGACAGATATTCCACCAGCGGCAGGACAAGGTGTATTTCTTTGCCGAATACTTCAGGCGTTTCGGCAAATGGAGTGCCACCGCCGGCATGGGCATGCAATACACCCGGTTCATCTTCATGGAATCTGACCGCGGAAACCATTCATGGAGCCCGCGCCCGCAGGCCACACTGACATACTCGCTGAACGCGAGCCACAACTTCCGTCTCAACTTCACGTCATGGCAGTCGACCCCCACACTGGCCGAAACAAATGTTGTGCCGCAGCAACTCGACGGATTCCAATGGCGCGTCGGCAACCAGAACCTTAAGACCGCCAATTCATACATGCTGACCTTCCGCTACGGGTTCAGTATCCCGAGGGTAAACGGCTCGTTCGGCGTGCGGGCATTCACGTCGCCAAACGCCATAACCCCGATGCTCATGTGGGATGGTAACGGGCGCCTCATCACCACTTACGAGAACAGCCGCGGCCTGCAGAACCTCTCGTTCTTTCTCGCGCCGCAGATTGAGGTCATTCCCGGATGGCTGACGGCAAGCGGTTACGTTCAATACCGCATGGAACGCATGCGCGGCACAGGCTATTCACATAACAACAACGCCTGGAGCGGCAACGTATCGGTCGAGCTGACCCACTGGGGATTCGTGCTTTCCGCACAGTACCGGCGGGCAGAGCGCGACCTCTGGGGCGAGAAAATCTCGTGGGGCGAAGACCTCAACATCATCGACCTCAGCTACAACTGGAAATCATGGCAGTTCGGAGCAGGCATCATAATGCCCTTCGGTAAATATGACCAGGGGAGCCGGTCGATAAGCCGGTGGAACCGCAACGAACAGCACATGCGCCTTGACATGCGCATGCCCTATATTACCGTGGGCTATAACCTGCAGTGGGGACGCCAGAAACGCGGAGCCCGGAAACTCGTCGACGTCAATGCCGACGCCGACCGCTCGACAGCCGGCGGCCGCTGAGACCATCTTCCCACAAGACCTCAGCCCCGCGCGGGTCACCCTCAGGGCGCCACATGTAGGACATAACTGTCCACAGCCTCCCCGAAGTCGAACAGTCGAACAGAAAATAGAACAAACCCCGTAAAATTTTGTGATGCCATATAAAAATCGTAACTTTGCATCACAAAACAGACCGCATACGGTAGAGACCGTCACAGCATCTGTACTCGGGGCGTAGCGCAGTCCGGTAGCGCACCTGGTTTGGGACCAGGTGGTCGCAGGTTCGAATCCTGTCACCCCGACAATAGCTAAATCGTTGAGAATGAGTAAGTTATGACTCATTCTCAACGATTTTATTATAGCTGATTGTAGTGCACGAATTGTTCAAAAGCACCGATTTTTGGGCTTTTAAGGCATTTTTGAGCAAAATGTTTTGACAATGTTTTGACAGTGTTTTGACAGCGCCGTTAAGATTTTTATACACAATCGAACACTTTTAAACAACATTTACCCGAGTTTCGGAATACGCAAAACGCTCTGGGAAGGGGGGCATGCAGGGGAGACGCAGGCACAAAAAAAGAGCGGGGGCCTCACGGCTGCCACTCTCTCCATTCATCACATTATGCTTACAGTTGTATTTCTTTCTTTCGTCAGAATTGCAAGGGGGCTGATTCCTTGCGTTTCATAAGTAAAACGCATATCCAGCGACTGATGTTGCCTGTGATATGGTTAACTTGGGTTAATTATTGTTAGTAACGTGATTCGACTATCGGCCAGTCGATGATGTCCCAGAGGCGATCAAGGGCGTCTTTGCGGCGGTTCTGATAGTCGAGGTAGTAGGCGTGCTCCCATACATCGAACGTGAGGATAGGGGTAAGCCCCTGCGTCATGGGGTTGCCGGCGTTCGACTCCTGGGTTATGAAGAGACGCCCGTCGCTGTCGCGCGAAAGCCATACCCAACCCGAGCCGAAGAGTTTCACCCCGGCATCGACAAACTCGCGCTTGAAGTTGTCGAACGAGCCGAACTGCTTGTCGATTGCCGCGCGCAGGTCGCCTTCAGGTTCACCGCCGCCATCGGGCGAGAACGAGAAGAAATAGAAGATATGGTTCCACGCCTGCGATGCGTTGTTGAACAGCGCGCCTTTGGCGTCGCGAATCACATCTTCAAGGGGCATTTCCTCGAATTCGGTACCCTCGATGAGCTTGTTGAGATTGTCGATGTAGGCTTTTTCATGTTTGCCGTAGTGGAAGTCGACGGTTTCTTTCGAGATTGCCGGCGCCAGTGCGTCATGAGCATACGGCAGGTCAGGCTGGGAATATTTCATAGCTGTTAAAGTTATTGATTATAGAATCGTGTTTTGATAGAAATGTGTATCTTTGGAAACGGGAAACGGGTATATCCTGATTTTAACCACAAATTACACATTCACTATCATTTCAACACTGACGGCAGAATTTGGTTCGCCAGGGGTACGAGTCGCTTATCCGGAAACATTCCGAATAAGACACATGCAACAAAAATGTCGCCAACATATCAACGCACCCCCAACGGGGCGTCAGATAGCGGTTTGGAGTCACGCCGACTGTGTGTGCGTAGCCTGATAACGCTCATTAAACCTTAACAATCAACAGATTATATCCAAGTAAAATCACACTTACAAGTTCAGTCAGTTAAGGCACTGAGAGTCAACAGCCTTATATCCCCGCGCGATTTTCCAAAAAAAATGGTGTTTGTTTTTATGAAATTTTAAACTGAAATTTGCATTGGAAAAGATTCGCAGTCGGCACCATCAGGCACAGTTCTGCCGGGGTGTCAAACCGCTAAATGATTTATCAACTCATGGACAACAGTCACGCCCAAAAATGGGAGGCTTGTCTGCGCATTATCGCCGACAATATCTCGTCCGAGCAGTTCGATGTCTGGTTCAAGCCCGTCGAATCGCTTGGTTTTGAGGATGGAAAGCTCACGCTGGCCGTCCCCTCAGAGTTATATGTCGAGCATATCGAGTCCACCTTCCTGCCCATCCTGCATTCCACGCTAAAACGTGTGTTCGGGGCAGAGTTCAAGGGGTTGTATTATCATTACCTGCAGGTAAACAACCAGCCCGACACGGCCATTAAAGAGGCTGGTCTGCAGACATCGCCCGCGCTGAAACGCCAGGCCACAGGTCTTTTCCAGGCACCGGCCGTTGCCACTTTCGACTCACAGCTCAACCCGCGCTATACGTTCGAGAACTACTGTGGTTCGACTTCCAACAAAATTGCGCGCGCAATCGGCGAGGCGATAGCCCGCGACCCGCGGTGCAAGACTTTCAACCCGCTGTTCGTATTCGGCCCCACCGGCGTCGGCAAGACCCATCTCATCCAGGCCATCGGCATCAAGATTCTCGAGAACATCCCCACCGCACGCATATTGTATGTGAGCGCGCGCCTGTTCGAGAGCCAGTACACCGTGGCCGCACGCAACGGCAAGATCAACGAGTTCATCGGTTTCTACCAGAGCATCGACACCCTGATAATCGACGACATACAGGATCTCATCGGCAAAGAGAAGACACAGAACGCCTTTTTCCACATCTTCAACCATCTGCACCAGAACGGAAAGCAGATCATCCTTTCGAGCGATGTCTGCCCCACCCAGCTGCAGGGAATGATGTCGCGCCTGCTGTCGCGTTTCAAATGGGGCATGACGGTCGAGCTTGAGAAACCCGACCTGGCGCTGCGCCGCGCCGTACTGCGGCTGAAGGCAGAACAGGACGGTCTGTCGATTCCCGATGCCGTGCTCGACTTCATAGCCGAGAATGTCACCGACACCGTGCGCGAACTCGAAGGCATCGTAGTCTCGTTGCTGGCTCATGCGACACTGCTCAACCGTGAGGTAACAGTTGACCTGGCGCGCCACGTGATGGCCAATATCGTGAAGGTGCACAAGCGCACCCTCAATTTCGAGATGATCACTCAGGGTGTGGCTGCACATTTCAACATCGACCCCGATTCGATTTTCACGAAATCGCGCAAGCGCGAGATTTCCGACGCCCGCCAGCTTGTGATGTATCTGGCAAAAAAACATGCCGGGATGGGGCTGACCGCCATCGGCACCCGTCTGAGCCGCAACCATGCCACGGTACTCTACGCATGCCGCAACATCGAGGAACGACTGGCGTTCGAGAAAAAGCTCCAGGAGGATGTAGCCGCAATCGAACAGACCTTCGTTGAAGACTGAGCAATTACCCACAGATACTAACCCGTCCTGACCCAATACCTATAAAGATACGCCGCATCCGGTAAGATACCGGACGCGGCGCGTTGTTTTTCAGTAATCACAGCAACCCGCAGTCGCGCAGATAGCCGATGAACTTGTCGGAGAACAGCTCGTTATTGGCGCGGGGATAGCGCACATCAGTAAACACCTGTGCCAGGGTCTTCTTGCCGTTTTCGGCAACAAACCGCACGGAATCCTCACGGGCCTCTTTTTCGGCATAAAGGCGGTCGATGGCAGCGCGGTCGTAATCGTGATAGCGCCCCCGGTGCACGACGGCCTCTACGGGGAGCCGCCCGACATCCACGCCCTGCTCGGCGGGATAACCAACCGTGAGCGTTATCACCGGCACCACCAGCGGGGGCAACGACAGTTCGGCCGCAATCTCCGGTGCGTTGTAGGTTGTCGTACCGAGCCAGCAGACACCCAGTCCGGCCATCTCGGCCACGGTATTGAACTGCTGCGCGAAAGCCACCGTATCGAGCACGGCTGCCATGAGCGACTGAAAATTGTCATAACACGGTTCGGCGTCACGCTCGGCACACCAGCGGCTGAACCGGTGCAGGTCGGCACAGAATGTCAGCACCGCCGCAGCGCCGGAGACCTGAGGCTGGTTGAAATGCATCGGCGCCAGACGCGCTTTTTCATCAGGGGTCGTGGAAACCACCACGCTGTAAAGCTGCATGTTTCCGGTCGTGGGGGCGTGCGCCGCCTGCTCAAGCAGCGAATCAAGCAACCCAGGGTCTACGGGACGCCCGTCATACCGGCGCACCGTGTGTCGGTCGCGAAAATAATTCATGTCGGCCATATATATTGCAATATAATAAGGTGACATCAGTGTCACGGCACAAAGATAGACAAAATAAGCCACATCATGCAACATGACCGGCACCATGAACGTAATTTGATTCCGCAAGATGAGCAACAGTTATCATGTTCGGTAAACTTTTCTACACACGCAAAATATTATATCACTAATTGTCAGCCCTTTGATTTCAACAATCGGGAAAGTTATCAACACCTGCCGATTTTTCAACCCGCAAGTTTGGTCAAGTCACAAAAAATTACGAAGTTTGCTGTCGATAATGTTCGCAAAATCTGAAGCGGCCCGACCAAGGCGAATCTTTTCCAATTCCGGCCTGCCGGCACGCCCGGCGCCACAATATTCCAACGCCTTTCTCTAAACCCATTCAGTCAACGAAAGTGGACAAAAAAACCTACACATACGACGAAGCGTTTGCCGCCACCCTGAAATATTTCGGGGGCGACGAACTGGCGGCCCGTGTCTGGGTCAGCAAATATGCCCTGAAAGACTCTTTCGGCAACATCTACGAGCAGACTCCCGACGACATGCACCACCGCATCGCCGCCGAAATCGCACGCATAGAGTCGAAATACCCCAACCCGATGAGCGAGGAAGAGGTATTCTCGTATCTGAAAGACTTCAGATACATCATCCCGCAGGGCAGTCCCATGACCGGCATCGGCAACCATTTCCAGGTCAGCTCGCTGTCAAACTGTTTCGTCATCGGCCTTGACGGCAATCCCGACTCATACGGCGGCATTATCCGTGTGGACGAGGAGCAGGTGCAGCTCATGAAACGCCGTGGCGGCGTGGGGCATGACCTGAGTCACATCCGCCCCAAAGGCACACCGGTGAAAAATTCGGCGCTGACCTCGACAGGTCTGGTGCCCTTCATGGAACGGTACTCGAACTCGACCCGCGAGGTCGCCCAGGATGGCCGACGCGGCGCCCTGATGCTCACAGTCTCGATCAAGCACCCCGACTCGGAGTCGTTTGTCGACGCCAAGATGGAGGAGGGCAAAGTCACCGGCGCGAACGTATCGGTTCGCATCGATGACGACTTCATGCGCGCCGCAACCGAAGGACACGTCTACCGCCAGCAATACCCCGTTGACAGCGACAACCCCGAGATTGTAAAGGAAATCGATGCCAAAGCATTCTGGGGAAAAATCATTCACAACGCATGGAAATCGGCTGAACCGGGCGTGCTCTTCTGGGACACCATCAGCCGCGAGTCTGTGCCCGACTGCTACGCCGACCTCGGTTTCCGCACCATCTCCACGAACCCCTGCGGCGAGATTCCCCTCTGCCCCTACGACTCATGCCGTCTGCTGGCCATCAATCTTTACTCGTATGTAAAGAATCCGTTCACGCCCGAGGCCGAGTTCGATTTCGAGCTCTTCAGCAAGCATGTGGCCAAGGCTCAGCGCATAATGGACGACATCATCGACCTGGAGGCTGAGAAGATTGACGCCATCATCGAGAAGATAGAGTCTGACCCCGAGACCGAGGAGGTAAAGCACCCCGAGCATTACCTCTGGGAGAAGATACGCCGCAAGACCCTGCAGGGGCGCCGCACAGGCGTGGGTACCACAGCCGAAGGCGACATGATCGCCGCGCTGGGGATGCGCTACGGTTCGGACGAAGCGGTCGCATTCGCAGTCGAGGTGCACAAAACCCTGGCCCTGGCTGCCTACGGCGCATCGGTCGAGATGGCCGAAGAACGCGGGGCCTTCCCGCTCTACGACGCCGCGC
>USKE01000066.1 GCA_900555165.1 uncultured Porphyromonadaceae bacterium
TTATTCGGTACGGGGGGGGCGGCCGGCCCCCAGCCGGTGCCGGCTGCCGGAACGATATATTCGCTTGAGCAGTGCCGCGCCCTGGCTCTCGAGAACAACAAGGATCTCATGGCCAAGCGCCAGTCGCTGAAACAGGCTGAATATCAGAAGAAGGAAGCCTTTGCCGCATATCTGCCCGCGTTCGATTTCACGGGCGGTTATTTCTATAACCAGAAAGAGGTGTCGGTAATCGGCTCAGACCAGCATCTGCCGGTGCAGACCTTCAATCTCGAGACACAGAAATACGAGTTTTCGGTGGTGAAGAACCCGATGACCGGAGAGCCTGTGAAACTCCCCGACGGCTCGTATATCCCCCAGCAGACCGCCCTGCTGCCGAAAGAGGCACTTACCTACGACATACACAATGTGTTTTTCGGGGCCGTGACCCTGACACAGCCCATCTTCATGGGAGGCAAGATCGTGGCCATGAACAAGCTGGCCGGCCTGAACATGCAGATAAACGAGCGCATGTTACACAACGAGGCGCAGAACGTGGTCTATGCCGTCGATGCTGCCTACTGGACGGTAATTTCTCTGCACGCCAAGCACGAACTTGCCAAAAGCTATGTGAACCTCCTCGACTCGCTTGACCGCAACGTGGCGCGCATGGTCGACGCCGGCGTTGCGACACGCTCCGACAAACTCAGTGTCGATGTCAAGCTCAACGAGGCGAACGTAGACCTGCTCAAGGTTGAGAACGGGCTTACCCTCTCGCGCATGGCGCTGGCACAGGTGTGCGGACTCCCGGTGAACTCGCAGATGCGTGTAGAGCATGAGGATGCACCCGCCACAGCGCCCATGACCGCCGGCGAACTACACCCCGACATGGAGGCTGTCTACGCCGACCGTCCCGACCTGCAGGCGCTGAAACTCGGCATCGAGGCCCGCGACCAGCAGGCCAACGTTGCCCGCGCATCGATGATGCCCAATGTGGTGCTCACCGGCATGTATTCGTTCTCGAACCCCAACATGTTCAGCGGATTCAGCAAGCGGTTCGACGGCGCGTTCTCCGTGGGTGTGCTCGTCAGGATTCCCCTCTGGCACTGGGGTGGCAATTATAACAAGTACCGCGCCGCCAAAACCGAGTCGACCGTCATGAAACTTCAGTATGAGGATGCCCGCGAGATGATTGACCTGCAGGTAAGCCAGGCCTCGTTCAAGGCCCAGGAGGCCCGAAAGACCCTCGACATGACCCGGTCTAACATGGCCAAGGCCGACGAGAACCTGCGCACGGCACAGCTCGGGTTCAAGGAGGGTGTCATCACCACCGATGACGTCATGGCCGCACAGACCGCATGGCTCAAGGCCAACTCAGAGCGCATCGACGCTGCCATCGAGGTGCGTCTGTGCGACGTCTACCTCAGCAAAGTGCTCGGCACGCTTCCTGCCGGCGAGTACAACGCCGTCCCCGCAGCCAGATAATTTCATGAAACCAACAAGACAGTAAAACCAAGTTTGCTATGTCACAACAAGATATTCCCCAGCTCACCCAGGAGCAGAAAAAAGAGAACAAAGTAATGCTGGGCGCCTTAGGGCTCATCATCATCGCCGTGGCCGTGTTGGCCATCATCGGTTTCCTGTTCATAAACCGCCCTGCCGAGATTCTGCAGGGGCAGGCCGAGGCCACCGCCGTGCGTGTCTCGGGCAAGCTCCCCGGCCGCATTGTCGACTTCTATGTGCGCGAGGGCGACACGGTGCACAAGGGCGACACGCTGGTGCACATCCATTCGTCGCTGGCCGAGGCCAAGCTTGAGCAGGCCGTGGGCATGGAAGATGCCGCAAAGGCCCTTGACCGCAAGGTCGACGCCGGCACACGCTCGCAGATCATACAGTCGGCCTACGAGATGTGGCAGCAGGCCAAGGCCGCTGTCGGCATAACCAAAAAGACCTATGACCGTCTGGAGAAACTCTACTCCGAGGGTGTGATGTCAGAGCAGAAACGCGACGAGGCAAAGGCCGCCTATGATGCCGCCGTGGCCGCCGAGAAAGCCGCCGAAAGCCAGTACAGCCTTGCGAAGGCAGGTGCCCAGAAAGAAGACAAGGCCCAGGCCGCCGCCATGGTCAACGTGGCACGTGGCGGTGTCTCTGAGGTACAGGCCCTGCTTGAAGACCAGTATCTCACCGCTCCGTGCGACGGCCAGATTGACGTCATCTTCCCCCATGAGGGCGAGCTGGTGGCATTGGGCGCCCCCATTATGAACGTGCTCAAGCTGCAGGACAAGTACATCACCTTCAACGTGCGCGAGGATTACCTCAAGGACTTCACTATGGGCAAGGAGGTGACCGTAGAGGTTCCGGCCCTCGACATGAAGAAGGTGAAGGCAAAGATATATTATGTGCGCGACCTGGGCGACTATGCCACCTGGCAGGCCACCAAGTCGACCGGCGACTGGGACTCGAAGACCTTCGAGGTCAAGATGCGCCCCCTTGAGGATGTGCCCGACCTGCGCCCCGGCATGACAGCCATCATCCGCTGACCCCCCTAATCCACATAAGTTACATAAGTCACATAAGTCACATCCTTCATCCCTCCTTTTCGCCACATGCGTAATTTCATTGAAATAATGCGCCGCGAGATCGGTATTCTCGCTTCCCGCCCGATATATCTGGCGGGCATGATACTCGTGCCCGTGGCGATGACGTTCTTCTTCATCTGCATGCTGTCGCCGGGGCTGCCGCTCAAGCTCCCCGCCGCCATGGTCGACCTCGACGGTTCGCAGCTGTCGCGTCAGCTCACCCGCAACCTCAACTCCACAGAGCTTGTCGACATCGCCTGCCGGGCCAACTCGTTCAACGAGGCCATCGCCCAGGTGCAGTCGGGCAAGACCATGGGTTTCTTCGTCGTGCCACGCGATTTCGAGCGCAAGGCCATCGCCGGCGAGGCGCCGACACTCACGTTCTATTCCAACCTGTCATATTACGTGCCCGGCACACTCGCATTCAAGGGATTCAAGACCATGGCCGTGACCACTTCCGGCAAGCTTGTAAGCATCGAGCTTATGGAAGGCGATGTCGGAAAAGGGGTTGCCCCAGGGTGTGGCCGCCACACTTCTGCAGCCCATGACCATCAACAACAACGCCATGCACAACCCCTGGATGAGTTATGCCTATTATCTCACCCCGTCGTTCCTGATCGGCACACTCGGCCTGATGATAATGCTCATGACGGTATTCTCCATCATGCAGGAACTCAAGCGCGGCACATCGCCTCTGTGGCTTGCCCGGGCCGGAAACCGGGTAAGCTCGATCCCGCCCCGCGCGGCCACGCCCCTGCCGCAGACGGTGATATTCTTTATCGTGGGGCTGTTCATGCACTCGATGATGTTCCACTGGAACCATTACCCGCTCAACGGCGGCGAGTGGAACATGATACTCGGCCTGCTGCTGTTTGTCATCGCCTCGCAGAGTTTCGGCGTGCTTGTGTGCGCCGTGATGCCCAACCCCCGTTTCGCGTTGTCGATAGTGTGTCTGGTCAGCATCCTCACGTTCTCTATTGCCGCATTCTCATATCCGGTGCAGTCGATGTACGGCGCCATCGCCATATTCGCCTCGATTCTGCCGGTGCGCTGGTATTTCCTGATTTACGTGGATCAGGCGCTGAACGGCATCCCCCTGTTTTTCTCGCGGTATTATTTTGTGGCGCTGCTGGTGTTCCCCATCGTGGCCACACTGTTCGCGCCGCTGATGCGCCGCTGGATGAAACATCCTGTCTACGTTCCCTAATCATAACGAAACTATGCGAGGTCTTCTCATTGACATAAAAGAGTGGTTCGTGGAGATGGCGAGAGTGTTCCGCCATCAGTTCGACATGGTGTGCCATGACGCCGGCGTGCTCATATTCTTTCTGTTCCTGCCGCTGGTCTACCCGGTCATATACTCACTTATATATAATCCCGAGGTAACACGCAAGCTCCCGGTGGTGGTGGTCGACCATGACCGCACTTCGATGTCGCGCGAGTTCACGCGCCATCTCGACGCCTGCCCCGGCGCCAATGTCGTGGGATATGCCGCCGACATCAACGAGGCGCGCCGCCTCATGAACGAGAAGGAGTGTTTCGCCATACTTGAGATTCCCGACAACTACATGCAGTCGGTGGGCCGCGGAGAGCAGGGGCAGATAAACATGTACTACGAGATGAGCCTTCTGTTACGCTACCGCACTCTGCTGTCGGCCATGACCGAACTCCAGCTGGCCACAGGCGCGCAGTTGCGCACAAAATTCACGTCGGCGATCGGCATGACGCAGGACGCACCATCGAACGTAGGTGTCCGTAACTATTTCCTGGGCGACACGCAGCAGGGGTTCGCATCGTTCATCCTCCCGGGCATAGTGGTGCTTATTCTGCAGCAGTCGATGCTGCTGGGTATCTGTATGCTCGACGGCGGCTCAAACGAGCGGCGCCGTCGAAACAACGGCTATGACCCCATGCAGATCCAGGCATCGCCCTCGGCGGCCTGTATAGGGAAGGCACTGTGCTATACGGCCATCTTTTTCCCGCTGACGATATTCATCCTGCATTTCATACCGGTGATGTTCAGTTTCCCCCACATAGGCGCGTTCCGAGATTATTTCCTGCTCATACTGCCTATGCTGCTGGCCACGGCCTTCCTGGGGCAGTCGATGCAGTTCATGCTCAGCGAGCGTGAGAGCGCGTTCGTGGTTGTGGTGTTCACTTCGGTGGCGTTCCTGTTCCTGTCGGGGCTGACCTGGCCGCGCTACGCCATGAACGATTTCTTCCGGTGGATGGGCAACCTCGTGCCCGCCACATGGGGCCTTGAGGGTTTCGTGCGCATAAACTCCAACGGCGGCACGCTTGCCCAGCAGTCGACCTGCTATTTCTGGCTGTGGGGCCTCACGCTGTTCTTTTTCGCCACGGCATGGCTGTCGACACGCCGCCGTGTCTCGCGCCCGTGAGGGGTTATGTTTTTTCAAAGCGGTGACACACCCGTTACAAACCGCGGAGGTTATGAATTTGTTGCCACAAACCGGATACAATGCTGTTACTTTTATCCGCCGTTGACTTTTTATGATGTAATTTTACGTCACAAAAATCAATGCCCCTCGGGCCTGACATGATACCCGCAGGGGTGCGAATTATGACAAAAAACCTTCGCGAAAGCGTGATATTACCAGATCAAGGCAAAATCCTTGTGGTCGACTCTGACCATGAGATGACTGAGCTTATGCGCGTCAACTTCCGCCGCGAGGGGTTTGAGATTGTCGGGTGCGACAATGCCGACGACCTTTATTCGCTCGATCTCGGCGACTATCGCATTATGGTCATAGACCTCGGCATAAACGACGGCGACGGCCTCAACATCATCGAGCAGGTGAAGCAGACCGAATCGGTGGCATCGCTGCCTATCATCGCCACGTCGGTGAACCTGTCGCCCACCCAGATCATCAACGCGCTCAATGCCGGTGCCGACGACTATCTGCTCAAACCCTATTCGTTGCGCGAACTGATGGCGCGCATCCGTTCGGTCCTCCGCCGGCTCTGACCGGCATCTCTCCCCTCGGCCATGCGCTCCCGCTAACTTTTGTGCCCTGTGGTTTGTTTTACTGTAAACTGCCGAGGGATGAAAATTTCAATTGACAGACCGCGTGCACGACGGCTCGCGCTTGATGCACTCCATGCCCTGGTGCTGGTGCTCTCCGTACTGCTGATTCTCGTGATTTCGGTCGATACATTCAAGTCCGTACCCTTTCTCGAGAGTCCGCTTTACATGCGGTTTCAGCTTGTGGTGTGCCTGGTGTTCATAGCCGACTTCTTCATTGAGCTGGGACTCACCCCGGCAGGCAGCCGCGCCTCGTTCTGGCGCCGCCGCTGGCTGTTTCTGCTGCTGTCGGTGCCGTATCTCAATATCATAGGACAGTACAACATCCCGATGTCGCCCGACGTGCTCTATTTCATCCGGTTCGTGCCGCTGGCACGGGGTGTCCTGGCTCTGGTCATAGTGCTCGAGTATATCGTGGCAAACCGCATAACTGGAATGTTCTTCAGCTATCTGTCTATTCTCGTTCTCACGATATATTTTGCCGCGCTGATATTCTATGAGCGCGAACAGCCCGTCAATCCCGGCGTGACCAGCTTCTTCGATGCCTTGTGGTGGTGTCTGATGCAGGCCACCACAATGGGGAGCACGCTGATGCCCGTGACGGTGTCGGGAAAGATTCTGTCGTTCGTAGTCTCGTTCATGGGGCTGATCATGTTCCCGCTCTTCACCGTCTACCTTACGAGTCTGATTATAAAGCACAGGTCTTCGTTAAATATTATTAAAAAGCTTACTTCAAGTGTTAAATCAAACGATTCTGTGGACGATGCAGAGCATGACAACGCCAAAACAGTTGCATCCGCGCCGAAAAATCACTAATTTTGCACTCAGTTATCGGAGGAAGCTACGCGGCTTCCTCCAATTCTTTATGAGGGTACCGTCATACGCGCCCTCTCTGTAATATCCGGAACAGTTACTTATGATTGACAAAAACGACATCCAGGCATGTGTCGGACGTCTCTGCGAGGGCACTGACATATTTCTGGTCGATGTGACCGTAAGCCCCGACAACCGTATTGTCGTCGAAATCGACTCGCCCCACAGCCTCGACATCGACACGTGCGCCCGCATCACGCGCGGTATTGAACAGGAGTTTGACCGCGACGTCGAGGATTACGAGCTTGAGGTCGGCTCGGCCGGCCTTACCGCCCCCTTCAAGGTGCGCGGCCAGTACGAGAAGAACGTAGGCCGGAAAATCGAGGTGCTCACCGCCGACGGGCGCAAGCTCAAGGGTGTGCTCGCCTCGCTTGCCGACAGCGGTTTCGTGCTCCGCGTCTCGCAGAAGGTCAAGGAGCCGGGCCAGAAACGCCCCGTGATGACCGAAACGGATATTGACATTCCATTCGATTCTGTAAAAAAAGCGAACGTGCTGCTCGAGTTCTGAGCCGCCGTTACATAAAACCATATACCCCAAATGGCTAAGAAAGAGGAAACTCCGAATATGGTCGAGCGGTTTGCCGAGTTCAAGGAACTCAAGAACATCGACAAGACCACAATGATAAGCGTGCTCGAGGAATCGTTCCGCAACGTGCTCGCCAAGATGTTTGGCACCGACGAGAATCTCGACGTCATCATGAACCCCGACAAGGGCGACGTGCAGATCTTTCAGAATCTCGAGGTTGTGCCTGACGGCGAGGTGGAAAACCCCAACCTCCAGATCGCACTCACCGACGCCCGCGCCGATGACGACCCCGAGGTGGAGATTGGCGAGGAGCACACCAAAGAAATCATTTTCGCCGACTTCGGCCGCCGCGCCATCCTCACCCTGCGTCAGACTCTCCAGAGCAAAATCCTCGAGCTGCAGAAAGAGGCTGTATATGCCAAATTCAAGGACCTTGAAGGCGAGCTTGTCACCGGCGAAGTCTATCAGACATGGAGCCGCGAGACCCTCCTGCTCGACGACGACAAGAACGAACTGCTTCTCCCCAAGAACCAGTCGATTCCCGGCGACTTCTTCCGCAAAGGCGAAACCGTACGCGCCGTCATCGCCAACGTCGACAACACCAACAACAACCCGAAAATCACCGTATCGCGCACGAACGAAAACTTCCTGTTCGAGATAGAGGTGCCTGAAATCCACGACGGCCTCATCAACATCCGCGCCGTGGCCCGCATCCCTGGCGAACGCGCCAAGATTGCCGTTGAAAGCTACGACGACCGCATCGACCCCGTCGGTGCATGCGTAGGTGTGAAAGGCTCACGTATCCACGGCATTGTCCGCGAGCTCCGCAACGAGAATATCGACGTGATCAACTACACCGCCAACCCCACCCTCTTCATCCAGCGCGCGCTCTCGCCCGCAAAAATCTCGTCGATACGCATCGACGAAGAGGAGAAGAAGGCAGAAGTATTCCTCAAGCCCGACCAGGTTTCGCTCGCCATCGGTAAGGGCGGCCTCAACATCAAGCTCGCCTCGATGCTCACAGGCTATGTAATCGACGTATACCGCGACACCGACGACGCATACGAGGAGGATATCTACCTCGATGAATTCAAGGATGAAATCGAAGAGTGGATTATCGATGCACTCAAGGATATGGGCTGCGTCACCGCCAAGGCAGTGCTCAACACCTCGCGTGAGGACCTCATCAACAAGGCCGACCTGGAGGAAGAGACAGTGGACAACGTTCTTGCCATTCTCCGTGCCGAATTCGAGGATGAACCCGAAGCACAGCAGGCTGCTGCCGACAACGAGGCAAAATCTGAAACTCCTGAAGCCGACGCCCCCCAGGCCTGACGCCATACATCTCTCACCCACAACAACCAAACAGCATAAACATTAATCTCACTACATGCCGAGAATAAAGATAAGTAAAGTAGCAAAGGATCTCAATGTGGCACTCCCCACAGTGGTTGAATTCCTGCGCAGCAAGGACATTTCGGTTGACGACAATCCCAATGCACGCATTGAGGAAGACGTCGTGGCCATCCTTGAAAGCCACTTCAAGAGCGACAAGGACATCAAGGACAAGTCGCAGAAGCTTTCAACCGACCGCGCACGCGACCGGGAAAAAGCCAAACCCGCACAGCGCCAGCCCGAGGAAATCACACTGGTGTCGGAAATCAACAAGCCAAAAATTCTTGGCAAAATAGAACTCGACCGCCACGGCAATCCGTTGCGGCCAAAACCTGTTGCCGAACCGGCTTCCAATGCTGCTGAAAATCCGGCCGAGCCCAAAGTGGCTGAGGAAAAGCCCCGCACCGAGGAGCCTAAGCCCGCACCGGCTGCACCTGTTCAGCCCAAGCAGGAAGAGGCCGCACCCGCACCTGCAAAACCGGCTCCCGAACAGCCCAAGCCCGCTCCGGCTCCGGTGGCAGAGAAGCCTGCAGCTGAGAAAACAGCCGCTCCGGTGGCAGATAAACCAGCAGCTCCTGCACCTGTAAAAGTGGCAGAAAAGCCGGCCGAACCCAAGGCCGATAAAGAGGAGATTTTCTCCGTAGGCCTTCCCAGTGGCGGTCCGACCATCAACGTTGTCGGCAAAATCGACCTTTCGGCAATCAACCAGTCCACACGCCCCAAGAAAAAAAGCAAGGAGGAGCGTCGCAATGAGCGTCTGGCCAAGAGCAACGCCAACGGCGGCGAAGCCGGAAACGGCGACCGCAAAAAGCGCAAACGCATCGGCGGCAAGGAGAAAATCGATATTGAAAAGACCTCGAACCAGCCCGGCCAGAACAACGGAGGCCGCGACCGCGGAGGCAAAGGCGGCAAGAATGCCGACCTCAACCGCCGGGGCGGGGTGTCCGGATAAGGTTCATGCA
>USKE01000067.1 GCA_900555165.1 uncultured Porphyromonadaceae bacterium
TATTGCATCTATGTTGCAATCGGCCAGAAAGCATCCTCGGTGGCTGCCCTCGTGGAGACCCTCCGTCAGCATGGCGCCCTTGATTATACATGCGTTGTTGCGGCTACCGCATCGGATTCCGCAGCGATGCGCTACTATTCGCCCTTCGCCGGCGTGGCAATCGGCGAGTTCATCCGCGATACGGGCCGTGACGCCCTCATCGTTTATGACGACCTCTCGAAACAGGCCGTCGCTTACCGTGAGATTTCGCTGATTCTCAAACGCCCCTCGGGCCGCGAGGCTTACCCCGGCGATATCTTCTACCTGCACTCGCGTCTGCTCGAGCGCGCCGCCAAGATTATCGACAACCAGGAGGTGGCCGCCTCGATGAACGACCTCCCCGAGGTGCTCAAGCCTATGGTGAAGGGTGGCGGCTCGCTGACCGCGCTCCCCATCATCGAGACCCAGGCCGGCGACGTTTCGGCTTACATCCCCACCAACGTGATTTCAATCACCGACGGCCAGATTTATCTTGAAACCGGCCTGTTCAACCGCGGTATCCGTCCGGCAATCAACGTCGGCATCTCGGTATCGCGTGTCGGCGGTAACGCCCAGATCAAGTCGATGAAGAAGGTGGCCGGTACGCTCAAAATTGACCAGGCACAGTTCCGCGAGCTTGAGTCGTTCACCAAGTTCGGCGGCGACATCGACCCCGTGACCGCCCGCGTCATCGATCGCGGCCGCAAGAACGAGCGTCTGCTCATCCAGCCCCAGTACAAGCCCTGGGCCGTTGAAGACGAGGTTGCCGTTATCTTCTGCGGCGTGAACGGCCTGCTGGCCGACGTGCCCGCCGAGAAGGTGGCCGATTTTGAGGACGGTCTGCTGCAGCTGCTCCATGCCCGTCACCAGGCCGACGTGCTCGATGTGATCAAGGCCGGTCAGCTTACCGACGACTGCACCGCCAAACTGCGTGCCGCCGCCGGCGAGGTAGCAGCCCGTTTCGCCTGATCCGAACACAGTATAAAAGAGAGAGACCACATCTCTCCATCATCACATAAACAAGGCCCCCGGCACTGCCGGGGCGCCCCACACCATTAACGTTTACCGTAAAGATTACCGATGGCAACATTACGCGAATTGAAGGGACGCATCGGCTCGGTGGCCTCGTCAGAGAAGATTACCGGCGCCATGAAGATGATCTCCTCGGCCAAGATGCACAAGGCCGAGCTGGCTCTGAAACAGCTGCGCCCTTTCCGTGACCAGGTAGAAACCATAATGGCCAATCTGGCCGCCTCAGATGCCGCAATCGCGTCGCCTCTGATGGAGGAACGCGCCGTGAGCCGTGCCGTGGTGGTGGTGTGGGGCTCTGACGACGGTCTCTGCGGCGCATACAACGTGAACGTGTTCAAGCAGCTGCTTGTCAAGCTCGACGAACTGCGCACGCGCCTTGGCGACGGTGTGGCCGTCACCATCATGCCCGTGGGCCGCAAGATCGGCAAGGCATGCCAGAAACTCAACCTGCCGGGCGTTACATGCGAGATTCCCGCCGGTGTCGACTCGAAGAGCGAGGGCGACACCGTGCGTGACTTCGTGTGGCGCCTGCGCGACATGTTCCTCAAGGGCGAGGCCGATCTGGTCGAGGCCGTGTACATGTCGTTCAAGAGCGTGAGCCGCCAGCGCCTTGAGGCTGTGACCCTGCTCCCCGTGGGCGCCGACACGCTTGCCGGCACCGCCGGCCATGCCACCGCCAAGCCGTACATCTTCGAGCCTTCGCCCGAGGCGATCTTCGAGAAGATTCTGCCCATGTACCTGCTGGCGCTCGGGCAGGATATCTTCACCGAGAACCGCGCCAGCGAGCAGGCCGCCCGCGTCATGGCAATGCAGTCGGCCAACGACAACGCCAAGAAACTGCGCGACCAGCTGAACCTCGAGTTCAACAAACTGCGCCAGGCGGCCATCACCACCGAACTGCTCGACATCCTCGGCGGCCAGGTGAAAGGATAACAGTGAAATAACAAGATTAACAACCATACAGCTCTCTCAAACCGATCATCTTAAAACCTACACAGACCAATGGGTAGCATAAAAGATTATTTTTCGTCCTTAGGCAAAGGTGTGGCCTCGCTCGTAAGGGGCATGGAGGTCACCGGAAAGGAATTCGTAACCCCTAAGATTACCGAAAGATATCCCGAAAACCGCGACGACATGCATATCTCGCAGCGGTTCCGCGCCGTCTTGAAATTCATCTATGACGACGAGGGCAACCACCGTTGCATCGCCTGTGGCACCTGCGAGCGCAACTGCCCCAACGGCACCATCAACGTGATGACCAAAATGGTCGACACCTGGGACGGCAAGAAGAAAAAGAAACTCGACAAATATATCTATGACCTCGGGTCGTGCACCTTCTGCCAACTCTGCGTGCTCACATGTCCGACCGACGCCATCGAGTTCTCGAACGATTTCGAGCAGGCTGTCTTCACCCGTGAGAAACTGGTGAAACAGCTCAATTACCTGCCCGAGAAGCCCGAACCCCAGCCCACGCCCGAGGAAATCGAGCGTCTGAAAGCCGAGAAGGCCGCCAAAATCGAGGCTGCAAAGAAAGCCGCCGAGGCCAAGAAGGCAGCCGCCGCAGCCGCCGATGCAGCTCCCGCCGCTCAGGCAAAGGCTCCCGCCGCTCAGGCCGCCGCTCCCGCTGATGACAAAGCCGCCAAGGCGCTTGCCGCCGCTGCCGGCGACCCCGAGAAACAGGCCAAGATAAAGGCCGCTCTCGAAAAGGCCGCCAAACTCAAGGCCGAGCGCGAGGCCGCCAAAAAAGCCGCCGAGGGTGGCAACTGATCATATCACCTTTCACAGAATAATAAAACACTAATCATTATATGGAATCAGTAGGAAGTTTCATCGTCTATGGGATAATCACCGCCGTGATTATCGTATGCTCGGTGCTTGCTGTCACGACACGCAAGATTCTGCGTGCCGCAACCTACCTGCTGTTCACCCTGTTTGCCACGGCCGCATACTATTTCCAGCTCGACTATGAGTTCCTGGGCGCCGTGCAGATCGCGGTGTACGCGGGCGGTATCGTGGTGCTGTTCGTCTTCTCAATTCTCCTGACGAGCCATCCGGGCGACAACAGTGCCAGACTTGCCTCGAAAAAACGCCTTACCGGCCTGGTGGCCGCTTTGGCCATGCTCCTCGTCGGGGGCTACTCGCTGGTAAGCCGCACAGAATTTCTCACAGCCAGGGCCTCAGGCGAGAACCCGGAGATGTCGCTGATCGGCGAGACCCTCCTGGGCACCGGTCACGGCCAGTACATGCTCCCGTTCGAGGCCATCTCGGTGCTGTTGCTTGCATGTATAATCGGTGGCGTGGTAATCGCCCGCAAACATCATTAAAGAACAGGCAAAGATGGATATCACGATACTTTATTACCTTATTCCGAGCCTCTTCATGTTTTGTGCCGGCGTCTACGGTTTCATCACACGCCGCAACATGATCGCTATCCTCATCTCGCTCGAGCTGATGCTCAACGCCGTCGACATCAACTTCACGGTGTTCAACCGTTTCCTCTATCCCGGCGAGCTCGAGGGGATGTTCTTCACTCTGTTTGCCATCGGTCTGGCCGCCGCCGAGACCGCTCTGGCCATCGCCATCATCATCAACGTGTTCCGCGTGTCGGAGAATATTGATGTCGACGATGTAACCAAAATGAAAAATTAAGCTCAGATATGTCACCTGTTATACCTCTTTTGATATTGGCCATACCTCTGGGTATGTTCCTGCTCCTGGGCTTGACCGGGCATAAGATGCAGCACCGCTGGGCCGGTATCGCCGGCACACTCGGCATGGGCGTGACAGCCGTGCTGGCTTATTATACGGCTTTCACATACTTCTTCTCGGGCGACGCCTCGTTTGTCGATGCCGACACCCACACACGCCTGCAGTACATCGTGTTCAATCATGACTGGCTGGCCTTCACCGACAAGCTCGTGATCCGCCTCGGATTCCTGCTCGACCCGATTTCGGCCCTGCTCCTGGTGGTCATCACCACCATCTCGTTCATGGTGCACCTCTACAGCAACGGCTACATGCGTGACCACCACGGCGTGTGGGAGACAGGTTTCCAGCGTTTCTACGCTTTCCTGAGCCTCTTCTCGTTCTCGATGCTCGGTCTGGTCGTGGCCACCAACATCTTCCAGATGTATATCTTCTGGGAGCTTGTGGGCGCCTCGTCATACCTTCTCATCGGTTTCTACTATACCAAGCCCTCGGCGGTGGCCGCCTCGAAGAAGGCGTTCATCGTCACACGTTTCGCCGACCTCGGTTTCCTCATTGGTATCCTGGTGCTCAGTTTCTACACAGGCACATTCAACTTCACCGACCTCACCTCGGCTCCCGTGGCCGACAATGTTTACCAGATCAGCGAGACAACCGCAGAGGGTATCAAGAACATCTTCGCCACCTCGGCCGCTCCCGTGTTCATGGGCGGTTCGGTGCTCACCTGGGCCCTGGTGCTCATCTTCATGGGCGGTATGGGTAAGTCGGCGATGATGCCTCTGCACATCTGGCTCCCCGATGCCATGGAGGGCCCGACCCCTGTCTCGGCCCTGATCCACGCCGCCACCATGGTCGTGGCCGGTGTTTATCTGGTAGCCCGCCTGGTCCCGCTTTATCTGATGGGGACCGCCGCGCTCGACATCATCGTCGTCGTGGGTGCCCTCACGGCATTCTATGCCGCCATGGTCGCCTGCACGCAGATCGACATCAAGCGCGTGCTCGCGTTCTCTACCATCTCGCAGATTGCCTTCATGATGGTTTCGCTCGGCGTGGCCCGTCCCGAATTCCATCACGGGCTGGGCTACATGGCCGGCATGTTCCACCTGTTCACGCACGCCATGTTCAAGGCTCTGCTCTTCCTCTGCGCCGGCGCCCTGATCCACGCCATCGGCTCGAACGACTACACAGCCATGCACGGTCTGCGCAAATACATGCCTGTGACCCACATCACCTTCCTGATCGGCTGTCTGGCAATCGCGGGCATCATCCCCTTCGCCGGTTTCTTCTCGAAAGACGAGATTCTCACCGCCACAATGGGCCACTCGATCTTCTGGTACATCTGGATGTCGCTCGTGGCCGGTCTTACGGCGTTCTACATGTTCCGTCTCTACTACCTCATCTTCTGGTGGAAAGAGCACAAGATTCCCGAAGGGCACCACGCTCCGCATGACCAGCCCTGGACAATGACCCTCCCGCTGGTCATCCTGGCCGTTGTTTCGTGCGTGGCCGGTTTCGTGCCCATGGGCAACCTCGTGACCTGGAACGGCCATGAGATGTTCGACCACGTGAACTTCTTCACCAACCTCGCCGCCCTCGACTGGTCTGTCGCCGGCATCAGCCTTGCTGTCGCCGTCGCCGCCATCATCCTGGCCACGGTGATGTACAAGAAGGAGAACCCTCTGCCCGCGAAATTCAAAAACGCCCTGCCCACCCTCTGGGACTGGTGCCACCACCGTTTCTACTGGGACGAGCTCTACCAGTTCATCACCCACAGGATCATCTTCGGATGCGTCTCGCGTCCCATCGCCTGGTTTGACCGTCATATCGTCGACGGCACCATGGACGGCATGGCCTGGGTCACCAACAAAGTTTCATACGCCATCCGCGGCCTTCAGTCAGGCAAGATACAGATGTATGTATGGTGGTACCTCATCGGCGCTCTCGTGCTGGGTATCATAACCTGCATCTGCGTGCTCTGAGACTCCGGTCATCATCCGTCACGCTGTCTTTAGCCTGAAATATCGAACACAGACAATCATAGTAAATTCCGACAGAAATGTTGTTTTCAAATATCCTGATTTATTTCGTGATCATTCCCCTGCTGATGCTGGGGGGATTCGCGCTGTGCCGCGGCGTCAAGGGTGTCAGGACGGTGGCCGTCATCGGCTCATCCGTGCTGATGGCTCTGAGCGTGTGGGTGCTCGTCGACTATATCGCGCTGCGACAGGCCGGCGAGACCGCTCCGATGCTCTTCACCGGTTCGTGGGAGTGGTTCGGCCCTCTGCACATCAATCTTGCCGTCGGTGTCGACGGCATCTCGATAGCAATGCTGCTGCTGTCGTCGATCATCGTCTTCGCCGGCTCGTTCGCCTCGTGGAAGATTGACGACGCGCGCCATTTCTTCATGTGGCTCCTGCTGCTGTCGACCGGTGTCTACGGTTTCTTCATCTCGATCGACCTCTTCACCATGTTCATGTTCTACGAGGTGGCCCTCATCCCGATGTACCTGCTCATCGGCGTCTGGGGCACCGGCCGCAAGGAGTATTCGGCCATGAAACTGACCCTGATGCTCATGGGGGGCTCGGCCTTCCTGATGCTCTCGCTCATCGGCATCTACTACCAGGCCGGCATCGAGTCGTGGAACATTGTCGAGATAGCCCAGAACGCGCATATCGACAAGGGGTGGCAGTATTTCCTCTTCCCCATGTGTTTCGTCGGTTTCGGCGTGCTCGGCGCCATGTTCCCCTTCCACACATGGTCGCCTGACGGTCATGCCTGCGCCCCCACGGCAGTGTCGATGCTCCACGCCGGCGTGCTCATGAAACTCGGCGGCTACGGCTGTTTCCGCGTGGCCATGTACCTCATGCCCGAGGCCGCCAACGACCTGGCATGGATTTTCCTTATCCTGACCGGTATCTCGGTTGTATACGGTGCCTTCTCGGCCTGTGTGCAGACCGACCTCAAATACATCAACGCCTACTCGTCGGTGTCGCACTGCGGCATGGTTCTCTTCGCCATCCTGATGATCAACACCACCGCCCTCACCGGCGCAATCATGCAGATGCTCTCGCACGGTCTGATGACGGCCCTCTTCTTCGCCCTTATCGGTATGATTTACGGCCGCACACATACCCGTGATATCCGCCTGATGGGCGGTCTGATGAAGATTATGCCCTTCCTCGGCGTGGCCTATGTCATCGCCGGTATGGCGTCGCTCGGTCTGCCCGGCCTCTCCGGTTTCGTGGCCGAGATGACCATCTTCGTCGGCTCGTTCGAGCACACCGACATGTTCCACCGCGTATTCACCATCGTGGCCTGCTGCTCGATCGTGATTACCGCAGTCTACATCCTGCGTGTCGTCGGTAAACTGCTCTTCGGCCCCGTGCAGGACGAGCATCACCTCAGCCTCACCGACGCTACCTGGTGGGAGCGCCTCTCGGCCATCACGCTCATTGTCTGCGTGGCCGGCATCGGCTGTTTCCCCGAGTTCTTCGAATGGCTCATCCGCTTCACCTTTAACCCTGAAATTTTCCATGCCATCGGCATGTAAAGCATAGGCACCAATCATTATGGATTACTCTCAGTTTCTGGCAATGCGGCAGGAGATAGCGCTCCTGGTAGTGTTCCTGCTCGTGTTCCTCTACGACACATTTATGCCCAGGCGGACGCTGGGCGGCATATCGTGGTTCGCCACCGCGTGCTTTGCGCTGTTCACCGCCTATTGTTTCATCTGGCCGGTAACCGGCGATGTCGAGGCTTTCGCCGGGATGTATGTCACCTCGCCGGTGTGCGACATGATCAAGTCGATCCTCAATGTCGGCGTGCTTGTGGTGCTGATACAGTCTACCACCTGGTCGGCACAGGATGCCCAGGCCACGCGCCGCGGCGAGTTCTACGAACTTCTGCTGGTGACGCTCTTCGGCATGTATCTGATGATTTCGGGCCGTCACTTCCTGATTTTCCTCATCGGTCTCGAAACGGCGTCTCTGCCGCTGGCCGCCATGGTGGCTTTCGACAAGCACCGCTACGAGAGCCACGAGGCTGCCATCAAATATATGCTCACCGCCGTGTTCTCGTCGGCAGTGTTCATGATGGGTCTGTCGTTCGTATATGCCCTGGCCGGTTCGATGTACTTCACTGAAATCGCCACAGCCGTGGTATCGGGTCACTCGGCCCTGCTGGTATGCGCTCTGGCATTCGTGATCGCCGGCATCGGTTTCAAGCTCTCGCTCGTTCCGTTCCACCTCTGGACCGCCGATGTCTACCAGGGTGCTCCCACCCCCGTCACCTCATATCTCTCGGTAATCTCGAAGGGTGCCGCAGCATTCGCGTTCCTCGTCGTGATGGTGCAGTGTTTCGGTGCCGTTTACGCCGACATCTGGGAGTGGATGCTCTACGCCCTTATCATCGCCACCATCACCGTGGGTAACCTCTTCGCCATCCGTCAGAAGAACATGAAACGTTTCCTGGCCTTCTCGTCGATCTCGCAGGCCGGTTACATCATGCTCGGGGTCGAGGCCGGTGCCCCCGCAGGCATGGCTGCCCTGATGTTCTACGTGCTGGTCTACATCTTCTCGAACCTCGCCGCCTTCGGCGTGATCGGTGCCATCGAGAACAAGACCGGCAAGGTGAGCATGACCGACTACAACGGCCTGTCGAAGACCAACCCCTGGCTGGCGTTCACCATGATGCTCGCCATGTTCTCGCTGGCAGGTATCCCCCCGTTCGCCGGTTTCTTCAGCAAGTTCTTCATCTTCACCTCGGCTCTGTCGCAGGGTTCGATAGCGATTTACATCCTGGTGCTCATCGCCCTGATCAACACCATCATATCGCTCTACTATTACCTGCTCGTGGTGAAAGCAATGTATATCTCTCCCGAAGAGCCTCAGATCGGCACCATGCGCAGCGCCTGCGGCGAACGTGTGGCCATGTGGCTCTGCGTTGCCGGCATCGTCGGCCTCGGTATCGTAAGCTGGTTCTACAACGAGATCATCACCGTCTCGTCGACAACCGACCTTTACACCATGCTCCCCTGAGCCGGTTTTCCTGACTGACCTTCGGTCAAGTAAGTATTTGTGCATTTATTGATTTTCTGTCAGGCGGACAATAGCAATATTGCCCGGTAACTTGACGTGAAGTCAAAATGTGCAAATACTTTCTTTTTATATATACATAAATACGCTTTATTTACCTTAAAATTTACCTAAATGAAACTCAAATCCTGGCATTTGTTTCCTCTCTTCTTCCTGGCGGCAGGAGGAACTGCTGTCGCCGAGCATATCTCGGGCACTGAGGCCTATCGTCTCGCCGCCGAATTTGCCGACAGCCGCGGCATAGCCCCGAAGGCCCTGCCGCGCCACGCTCCCGGCAAAAGCTCTGACAAGACAACTCCATTCTACGTATTCAACTCGCAGGGGGAGAATGGCTATGTAATAGTCTCGGGCGATGACCGCACGCAGGCAATCCTCGGCTACACCGATTCCGGATCATACGACCCCGCGAAACTGCCCGACAATGTGCGCTACTGGCTCGACTACTACGCCTACGAGATTTCTCGCTTGGATGAGGCTGTGACCGCAACCTCACAGTC
>USKE01000068.1 GCA_900555165.1 uncultured Porphyromonadaceae bacterium
TTACGAAGAAATCGGCGTCCTCCAGACGCCACTGCACCTTAAGTTAATAGCATTGTGTAGCGACCCTACAATGAATACAGGCACATTCCGACATATCATGTTTTTCATTTATTTTAAGAGTTCCGGCCAAATAATTGGGGGCGGCGCGCAGGTCATTTCGGTAAAAATCACTAACTTTGTGGCTTGAAATGCTCCGGTACCGGCGGTCACAGGCCGCGGGCACCGGTGTTTCGGCCACTTAAAAGCCCCGTCATGAGCAAATTCATCTCACTGATTTCCACCATACTGGTCAGCCTGATGGCCCTCGCATTCACATCGTGCGGCGAGTATCAGAAAGCACTCAAAAGCCCCGACGCGAACTACAAATACGAGTTCGCCAAGAAAGCTTTCGAGCAGAAACGTTATGTGCAGGCCTATACCCTGCTCAAGGATGTCATAACCGTGCTCAAAGGTTCAGACCAGGCCGAGGAGTCGCTCTACCTGCTCGGGCTCAGCCATTACGAGAACAAAGAGTACCCCGATGCCGCCACTTACTTCAAGGCATACTACCAGCGCTACCCCAAAGGCAAATTCGCCGAGATGGCACGTTACTACGCCGGTTACGCATATTACCTCGACTCGCCCGAGGCTCAGCTCGACCAGTCGGAGACCATAAAGGCAATCGAGGAACTGCAGGGATTTCTTGAATACTTCCCGCGCTCAGACAAAGTCACCCTGGCCCAGAACGCCATCTTCGAGCTGCAGGATAAGCTCACCCTCAAGGAACTGCAGAACGCGCAGCTCTACTACAACCTCGGCACTTACATGGGCAACAACTACGAGAGCGCCATCATCACCGCCAAGAACGCCATCAAAGAGTACCCCTACTCGAAATACAAGGAAGAACTTGAGATGCTCGTGCTGAAATCGCGCTACCAGGAGGCCAACCTTTCGGTAGAGGAGAAGAAAGCCGACCGTTTCCGCGACGTCATCGACGAATACTACTCGTTCGTCAACAACTACCCCGACTCGCCGCGCCGCGCCGAAGCCGACAACATCCTCAAGATCGCCCGCAAATACATCAAGGACTGATTCCCCTCCCCCATCTCTCCCATAATTCCCTTCTCTCCCATAACTCCCACCGCCAAACACTATACCCGATAAAATCTATGGATTACAAAAAGACAAATGCCCCGCTCAATACCGTCACACGCGACATGATGGATCTTTGCAAGGACACAGGCAACGTCTATGAGACAGTGTCGATCATCGCCAAACGCTCAAACCAGATCGCAGGCGAGATGAAACACGACCTCGACAAGAAACTCCAGGAATTCGCATCGCTCAACGATAACCTCGAGGAGGTTACCGAGAACCGCGAGCAGATCGAGATCTCGCGCTACTACGAGAAACTCCCCAAACCCACGCTCATCGCCACCCAGGAGTATATCGAGGGTAAAATCCACTTCCGCAACCCGGCCAAAGACAAACTGGGCCTCGACGACTGATTCCGCACCGTTCCCCAGCGCGTGCCGTTGCCGCATCGCATCGGCAACGTTGCGAAACGCCCGACATCTCTTTTCGGCATGTTTTTCCCTGAAAATCTGAAAATCAGGGAGCCGAAACTTTGCGGCATCAAAAAAAAATCGTAACTTTGCGCCGCTGAAACCACCGGACGTCACGGCGGTCGGCCTGAGAACCTCCATTTTTTGAGAGGATTACTGGCAAAAGACCACAGATGCCGTTGCCGTCAAGGCAGAAGCGCCAAAACTATATTCACATTTTCACAACCCCACAAATCTCAGAAAGAATGCATCTTAATTCTGAAGAAAAAGCAGCAATCTTTGAGAAATACGGTAAGGGTAAGACTGACACTGGCTCGCCTGAAGCCCAGATTGCATTGTTCTCGGTCCGTATCGCTCATTTGACTGAGCACCTCAAGTCAAATCACAAAGATTATACAACTGCCCGCGCATTGAAAGCACTCGTAGGTAAGCGTCGTCGTCTTCTCGACTACCTGATCCGCAAGGACATCACCCGCTACCGTGCTCTCATCGCCCAGAAGGAACTCGGCATCCGCAAATAAGCCGCCGTTTCCGAAACATCAAAGGCGACCGCCCCGATCGGGCGGCCGCCTTTGGTGTTTTTGTGCCGGTACGTTGCCACGGCACCCTGTGGGGGCTGGCGTGGGTGCCACTATGCGTCACACACGTGAGCAATGAGGGCCGGGTGACGCATGCTGTGCGGTGCCTCAGTGGCACCATGAAATGCAATGCCTGTCGGGTTATCGGCCGAGCTCGGCCGATAACTGAAACCGGGACCCCGCACGGCGTGGCGGGGCTTAACAGCCGCCCGGTGCCATGCTGTGGTTTGTGCGGCGCGGCAGCTATGTGCGGCGGTTACAGGCTGGGCGCCCACGGGAGCGCGGTCAGGCGCCGGCATAGACGGCCCTGACTTTACCCACGGGCAGTTTCCCCTCAAGGAGCAGGGGTATGCGGCGCCCGTCGGTCGAGATCCAGGCATCCATGTTGTCTGACGACTTTTTCCCGCCACGCGAGGTGAACGTGAACGTTATGTGATAGCACCGGTGTCGCGTGCCGTCGACCTCAACATCCTTCAGGCCGTCGTAATGGATGGTCAGCAGCTCTTTCTGCTTTCCCGAGAACACGTTGACCTTAACGGTCTCGCCCGGCTGCATCGACGCATAGTCGAGATGGCGCATGTAGTAGTATGACGCCAGCATGTCGATCGTCACGCCCGTGGCCGAGAGCTGTTTGGTCTCGTGGCGTGTTTCGGTATCCTTTTTGCGGCGGCGTGTAACGTCGACATCGGCCGTGGTGGTGTTTCCGGCACGGGTGTAGCGCAAGATGTTATGCTCGAAATCGCCCCCTTCATTCGAGATTTTCTCATAGTATGACGGAAGGAACGTGCCCTGTGCTATGGTTCCCTTAAGGGTGTCGCGCACCATAAAGAACCTGTCGGCCCATTTGGCGGTGGCGCCGGTGAGCAGGGCATTGAACGTGTCGCCGCGCGGCGTGGTGGTCAGCGTCACAGTTCCGGCCTTCTTGTTGATGAGGCCCCACTTGTACATGATGTTGTAGCGCAGTGTCTCGCGCGGCGCGTTCCATGCTGCGGCGCCGAAAGCAGTGGCAAAAAGCGCCAGCGCCACCACGAGGCGGGCCGCGAGTCTGCGGCCGGCGCCCGATATGTTTCCTTTAAGTGTCATGACACTTAGACAGCGCGCGCCCGTCAAGGTTTAACCGCCTCGACCGCCAGCAGGCGGCAGTCCATCTTGCCGAACTTCAGCGTGCCTGTGACGCGCACAGGCACACGGTCGGGGCCGGTCGAGATCCACGCCTCCAGGTGGTCAGACGAGCTGCCGGGCGCGGGGGTGCTGAAATCGAGCGACACATTGAACGCCTCGGTCTGCATGCCGCACGAGTCGGCCATCACCTTGCCGTTGTAGGTCACCGCCAGCGTTTCGGGATTCTTGCCGGAGAAGACATTCACTGTCACCGACTGGCCGGGCTGCATCTGCGAATAGTCGATCTGACGCATGTAGTAGTACACCCCCAGCAGGTCTACCGTCAGCCCCCCACCGTAATGGCTGAGGCGCGAGCGCACCCCCTTGCCGTCAGGCAGCCGCTTTACTATCTCGCCATCTTTTGCCGACCCCTGCGGATAGGTTATGGTCTCGATTTCGAAGTCACCCGCAGAATACGAAAGGTGCTGGGTCATCACCGAACGCACCGTGTCGGCCATCAGCGTGCCCACGATGGTGTCGCCCCCCACATACTCGTGACCGAGCAGCTCAACCGAGCGCCCTGTAAGCGTGGCGCGGAACGTGCCGGTGCCCGGCAGATTCTCGGCCGTGACGGTAGCCACACCGGCATTGGCGTCGATGAACCCCCACTTATAGTTTATCTGGTATTTCAGTGTCTCGTCGGGCACCGTCCAGGCACGCACCACTGCGGGTGCCAGCGCCACCGCCGCCACAGCGGCCAGTATGAATCGTCTCATGAAATAAATAATTTGATGTCAGTTGTAATCTCAGGCGCCGGCAAGCCCTGTGAGGGGGTAGACCTCGGCGTCGCGGGGCGTGTCGCCATAAATCAGGCGGCTCAGCAGCAGGCTCACGTCAATCAGCGGCAACGGGCGCCGCGCAAGCGGCGTGCCCTGCGTGTGCACGGCCAGCATCCCCCTCAGGGTGCCTATGCCTGTGCAGAGCATCAGTCTCAGCACCGACGGCGGCATGTCGACGACCTCGGGGTGACGCGGACCCCGGCCGAAATGCCCCTCGAAATCCTCGACCTCGAACCGCGTCTCGGTCTCGAAATCGAGCAGACGCCGCCGCAACATGCCGCGCTCCCACGAATATTCCACGGAGAGATGGAGAATGAGCCAGCCCCGCGAGGCATCACTGGTCACACGCGCTTTCAGTCTGACACAGGCGCAGGCTTCCTCGCGTGCCTGGGCGAACCTGAGCAGTTCCCAACGATGCAACCGACACCCCGGGGGCACCTCGGTCACATCAACAAGGCTGATATTCATTTGAGTTTCTTTCACACTGATAAAACGCCCCCTCGCGCGCGATAGTTCACCCCCGGCGGTTTCCCCACATAAAGAGATTTGCACCGCGCTCTCCCCTCCCATATAGAGAGCCCCCAACCTTGGGCCGCGCTACATAAAGAGAGCGCCGCGACTCCCCGATGGGGAAGTCACGGCGCCCGTATCATCCGGTCCGGCGCGGAGCCGGCTCAATGTCATTTATCAGCGCACTGCGATTTTCTCAACCCTGGCGCCCTGGCGGCGGATTACCACCTGACCCTTGGCAGGCTCGCTGATGCGCATGCCCTGCAGGTTGAAATACTCTACAGCGCCCTCCACATCGGCACCCACATTCTCGATACCGGTAGTAGTAGTGCCATCGGGATGCAGATTGATGCTAAGGATGTCGCTTACGCGGCCTTTGTGCTCAACATATGCCTCAACTGTCTGATAGTCTTCTACCAAGGTCTTTTCTTTCGTCCAGTCGCCTGTCACAGGCACGAAACCGTCAAGAGCGGTGTGCACGGCTTTCGGAGTAATCTCAACACCCGGTTTGAGACCTTCGAACTCTTTTACATAGAGAGTGCCACCGTTGCTCGTAATCACAAAGTGCGTATCAGTATGAGCCTCCATAGGCGCGGGCATTGCAAACTCATGTTTGTAGAGTTTGGCAGATTTTTGTGCTGTATAAAGGCTGAAATACAGGGCATTTGAAGCATCATTAAAACTGAGATACCTCGAGTCGCTATCTTTCTTGGCGTTCTCAAAACAGATGGCCGCATCACCATTCTCGGTGATTGTTGCGGTTACAATGCCCAGATCTGAAATTTCATCTTTCAGATCTGTATAATTGTTTTTTCCTGTACGACCCGCCATATATTTGAACCCCTCGCTCCCATAGTTGTCGACCATGAGGTAACGCTTTCCATCGATAGTCACGAATGTGAAGATCATGGTGTTGTCTGTAGGATTCAGCTGATTACCGGAAACGGTAACTTCCTTATCAGAACTCAGGAAACGGTTATCTGAAGTGGTGTATGTGTTGGCCATGGCATAGTTCTTGCCATTCTTATCAGTATACATCAGCACATACTCGTCACGGTCGGTGATTTCGTCTGTTGAAGTCACAAGAGTGAAAGCATCTGCAGGAGCATTTTGGTCGATTACAAACACAACCTCGTCGATTGTGGTTGAGGTATTAACAGCAGGTGTAGTTGCTTCGAATGTGAGAGTGCAATCTCCGGAAAGGGTATATTTCAGTGACTTACCATCAACTGTTGCTACAACCTCGAGATTCTCGTCATACACGTTCAGTGTTTTACCGGTCGTAGTAGTGAGTGTAAGCTGTGTACCTTCGGCAACAGTGTATGACTCCCCGGCGGCAACCTCAGTCGAACCAAACTTCACGGTCAGATCGGCCCTGGCCACATTCAGCGAGAACATGACAGTAGGTCCGTCTCCATTGGTATTCGAGCCATAGAACTCACAAGTTACATTTTCTGTGAGTGTGAACGTATATGTGTTGGACTCAACTGCACTGTCATTGGTTTCGGAGCCAACAATCGTGTAACCAAGCATCGATGCGCCTGCAGAAGTAACTGTTACCTTTGTGCCATACGGCAGTGTCACCTCATCGCCGTCAGAGATTGTGACGTTGTTATCGGTAGTGACAACAGGCACTGCAGGTTTCTCTTCCGTGGGGGTCTCATCTTCTACCCATTTGTAAATGAATACCGGATCCTGAGATGTAGCTGTTTTATAGCAAGCAAACAAACCGTTGTTGTATAGCAAATAATTGCTTACAGTGGTACCCGTTGAGTTAAACTGCACGGTGGCTGCCTTTGTAGTGGCATCGATAGTGATCTTAGCCTTACAACCGGATGTAACAGTAGCTTTTACCTGACAATAATTTTTACTGCTCTTGCTGGAATTGTCAACACTGCCAAGATAGCCATTCCCATCTTCACCAAGATAGTTGAGTGTTTCAAACGTCCAGGCATCCATTGCACCACCTATTTTGAGTTGAAGTACGGATACAGAGGGATTAAGGATAACCGATTTGTCATCATTGAATGTGACTTCTGTAGATGGACGATTATTATCCTTTTTCTCTGTTGACATCGCTGTGGTGGCCTCCTGGTTGGCAATGATGACCTTGTCACCGACAGCGAGCTGCGAAACAGAAGTGACAAGTTGCCAACCTTTGCCGGTTATCGGGGTTACTGGATCCGGATCATCACCCCCGGTAGAGGCCATAGTATATGTGGCAGAAACCTTTTCTGACTGAGTTCCGTCTTTTTTGGCATATGCCCAAAGAGTACCGGCCTGCGCCATCGTGCCCCGGCCGATTTCAAACGGCTCTACATTCTCCCACGAATAGTAGATGGTAGCACCTGAAGTTTCACAATCCAATTGAATATATGTATTCTCATCGACTTCACCGGCTCCAGGAGAAAAGGTTGGAGCAGCCACATAAGTGCCACCATTACTTAGTGACACATTGATTTGTTTAATGCGCGAGGCCTTGGTGCATGAGAAATTCACCGATGACAAACCGATCCTATACTGCCACATATTGTTGCTGTATGAACCTTCCTGCCCCGCATCAAACGTTATGTTTGCGTAACTGTTTGATGTGAATGAGAAGGTGATTTTGGTTACCATTGACCCTGCTGGCGCAGAGACTGTGATTTTAGAGTCTTGATACACTCTGACGGATTCACCAGACTTGTAACCACATTTCGTGAATGCGACAGTTACTCCATCTTGGCTTGTTGCTGTGGATGAACCTTGATTTTCTGTGGTGGCAGTAATACCATAGCTATTGCTCACGAAATTGAAGTTGACATCTGCTGCCATGAGAGACATGCACGTCAACAACCCCACGAGCGTGAGTAGAAGTTTTCTCATAAAGTTGATATTGTTAGGTTAAAGATTTGTGTTTCTGGTAAAATTGAAGTTTTAGGGAGCGAGCAGGCTCGAGAGTGCGCTTGCTGACAGGGTGATTGTGCCAACCATGAATGGCTCGGCAAGGCGCTGTTGCAGACGGTATCCCTTGAAATCTCCATCGGGGACGGGGATATCGGAAATATTGCCGCGGATTGTAACCTTTATGCCATCGTGCGAGGCGCCGGGAAAGTCATAGCCCTCAACATTTATTATGTCGATTGGATTGCGGCTTTTATGGATAAGTTCCGCGTCGGCGTCAGGGCAACCCGTTTTGAAGAGTTGAGCCTCCGTAATGACCTTTATTTCGGGCTTTTTCATGGAGCTATCAAACGTCATGGGCACCGAGATTGAGTGCGCATCCCAACTACATGTCTTACACTTGAATGTAAATGTTCTGGCAGTCATGTCACAACGCATTATGGTTATAATTCAATCGCAATGCAAAATTACATATATTTGTCTATCCGATGATTCTTTTCATCGTTAATAAATTGTTAAAAAATCTTTAAGCGCGTCGTTTTTAATTCCTTGTTCCGCCGGTTCCTCTGGTTCTTAAAAAGCCCCCGGGGCTCAATGCCGCGACCGCGGCAATCTGGTTCGTCTGGTTCATCTGGTTCTTATAAAAGCACTCAATAGTCCACTGCCACGAAACGGACAACCCAGCAGAGTGAAACGGGTCGCCGGAGGCGCAACGCGCGGCAGGCATGGTTCTGATTTTAAGATTTTTTTGTAACTTTGCGCAAAATTTAGGTTTTGAGGGTGTGCAGACCACCGCATATTGTAGGGACATGCCTTTGGCATGTTGACTCAGCTCACTGATTGTCAGCTAAACATCGCAAAGCGATGTCCCTACGACAAGGATGCTGTCAAGGTTCTGCCATACCCGCCGGCGCACGGCGCCTGTCGACGCACAGGACGTGACCGGATCATATAAGGTACATATTTCTCACTTGCAATGAATCTTACAGGAAAGTTGAGCTACCGGCCCAAGCTGTGGTCGGCGCTCAGGCATTACGACCGGCAGAAACTCCAGGCCGACGTGGTGGCCGGTATCGTGGTGGGCATCGTGGCCCTGCCGCTTGCCATCGCGTTCGGTATCGCCAGCGGCGTCACGCCGTCGGTGGGTCTGATCACGGCGATTATCGGCGGACTGATGGTTTCGGCCTTCGGCGGCAACTCGGTGCAGATCGGCGGCCCCACGGGGGCGTTTATCGTCATCGTCTACGGCATCATAGCACGTTTCGGACTTGAGGGTCTGGCCGTGGCCACGCTCATGGCGGGTCTGATACTGGTGCTGATGGGTGTGTTCCGCCTGGGCACGGTGATAAAGTTCATCCCCTACCCGATTGTGGTGGGTTTCACGGCGGGTATCGCCCTGACCATCTTCTCGACACAGGTAAACGACTTCCTGGGACTGGGGCTGAAGGATCTCCCCTCTGAGTTCCTGCCCAAATGGGGCACATACCTGCGCAATCTCACGGCGGTGAACCTCCCCACACTGGCTGTGGCAGTGGTGTCGCTTGCCATAATCGTGCTGACGCCGCGGGTGTCGAAACGTCTGCCGGGCGCCCTGATGGCAATCGTGGTGGTGACGGCGGCGGTGGCCGTGCTGCAGAATGTGGTGCCCGGATTCGAGGTGACCACCATCGGGGGCCGTTTCGGCGAGATGCGTGCCGAAATCCCCACGCCTCACGGCTTTGACCTGTCGTGGGCCACAATCAACTCGCTGTTGCCCTCGGCATTCACCATCGCCGTGCTGGGCGCCATAGAGTCGCTGCTGTCGGGCCACCGGGCGGCCGGGTTCGCCGCCAGG
>USKE01000069.1 GCA_900555165.1 uncultured Porphyromonadaceae bacterium
TACGAGGACTCGATAACCGGCAATGTACTGCTCGGGGGAATAGACGAGATTGTCGAGGTCGACAGCCGTGGTATCGGCGATTCCACCGACTACAGGAGCATACGCCTCATACTGCATGACCGCGGACGCGGCGATTTCGACCTCTCCGATCCACGCGGAGGTGCCAAAGGGCTCACCATACCTTACGGTGGCAGTGTCACGCTGGTGGTGAGCACGCTCGATTATTCGCCCGATTCCCCGCGCCGCTACATGTATAAGCTTGCCGAATCAGCCTCTGACACCACCGGCGGCTGGGTAATCATGCCCGAGGGGGTCAATACCCTCACGCTGTCAGACCTGAAGATGGGCCGCTACCGGGTGCTGGTGAAGGTCGTCGGCTCGCCGGCCGAACCGGTGTCGGTGCCGCTTAGGGTGCGTCCGCCCTGGTGGCTCTCGTGGTGGGCCGTATGCCTGTATGTACTTCTGGCGACCGTCGTGCTCTGCTGGGTGATATGGTACACGCGGCGCCGCAATCTGCGTGTTTTCCGTGAGCAGGAGCGCCAGACGGCCCTTGAGAATGTCGAGAAAAAACTCACGTTCCTTTCGTCGATCTCACATGACCTCAAGACTCCGCTGTCGATGATAATGGGGCCGGTAAGCCTGATGAAAGAACGTGCCCGCGACCCCGAGATACGCAAGAACCTCGAAACCGTCTACGACAACGCCGTGCGGCTCAACAACATGATACACCGCACCCTCGAACTGCAGAATCTTGACGAGGCCGCCGAGAACCTGCTGATTCTGTCGACGTTCGATGTGGTGGAGTTCTGCCGCGGCGTGTTCGACCTGTTCCGTGAGAACAACCCGCAGAAGAAATTCGTGTTCCATTCGTCGTGCCCCAGTCTGTTTATCGAGGCCGATGCCGTGAAATTCGAGTCGGTGATCACCAACCTGCTCTCAAACGCATGCAAGTATTCGGCTGACGACGCCACTATTTCGTGCGGCATAAGCCGCGCAGGCGACAATGTGGAGATTGCCGTCTCTGACGACGGTGTCGGCATATCGGCCGTCGACCAGGTCGAACACCCCGCGTGTCTCCCAGCGCATGTCCCCCCCCCCCGCCACAGCCAAGCTGCGCGAGGGCACGGGTCTGGGCCTTTATCTGATAAAGAAATACCTTGAGCTGATGCACGGCAATATCAGCCTCTACAGCAGGGAAGGTGAGGGTGCATCGTTCGTGGTCACACTCCCGGCCAAGGATACCGACATCCCCGAGGCTCGCCGCGACAGCGCCGGTGACGAAGGCGGCCTCCCGAAGATTCTCGTAGTGGAAGACAACCTGCAGATCTCGCGGTTCATCAGCGGCATGCTTGAGGACCAGTACACCTGTTTCACCGCCGAAAACGGCCGCTCGGGCCTGGCGATTGCCGCCTCGATAATACCGGACCTGATTATTGTCGATGAGATGATGCCTATCATGAACGGTCTGGAAATGGTGCGCCGCCTGAAACAGCAGCCGCGCCTGGCTTCGGTGCCGGTGATAATGCTCACTGCAAAATCAGACAACCGCACCGAAAACGAGAGCATAAAGCTCGGTATCGACGTGTTCATGGCCAAGCCGTTTGACCCCGCGTCGCTCTCGGGGCGCATCAGCCAGTTGCTGAAAGGGCGTTCAGAAATCAAGGAGAAGGTGCGCATACAGGCCATCACCGAGGCCGAGTCGCGCCCCATCGAGGCCGAATCGGTAAACGAGAAGGCCCTGGCCCGCATAGCGTCTGTAATTGAGGAGAACGTGGCTGATCCCGACCTGAACGTGAGCCGTCTGTGCGAGCTCTGCGGCATGCCCGAGAAACAGCTCTACCGCCTTATCAAGAAATACATGGGCACCGCGCCGCTCGACTATATCCGCCGGGTGCGCCTGCAGAAAGCCGCCGTACTGCTGGCGCAGCAGCGGTTCACTGTTTCCGAGATCAGCTACATGGTCGGTTTCAAGACGCCGTCGTATTTCGCCCGCTGTTTCCAGAACCAGTACGGTGTAAAGCCAAGCCAGTACCGGTCAGACGACGACACGGTCGGCCACAAATGAGACATTTTCCCTGCCGCAGCCTCTCTGTAGCAGGGATTTGTCTGTTATGTTGCGGTTTTTGTCTGATTTCAGAGCACCGATTCCGCTGACTGAGATTAACTTTGCCATGGTCAGTGCAACGCGCATTGTATTACAGACACACCGCAATCACCTTAAACATATCATATAAACAATCACACATTTTTAATGGACAAAGCAATTGGCAATGCCGAATTAAGGAGATGGATTGTCAGCTTTCTGCTGGCGGTCATCCTTATACCCGCGTCGGCTTACGCCCAGACACAACGGACAGTGACGGGTACTGTCCTCGACGAGACCGGCGAACCGCTAATCGGCGCCACGGTCATGGTCGTCGGCCAGAAAATAGGTGCGGCCACCGATATCGACGGCCATTACAGCCTCGTTGTTCCGGCCTCGGCGAAACAGCTCGTTTTCTCTTACGTAGGCTATGAGAACCACACTGCCGACATCACATCGAATGTCGTCGACGTCACCCTCCGCCCCAACAGCGAGGTGCTCGACGAGGTTGTGGTGATCGGTTACGGCACGCAGAAGAAGAACGACCTTACAGGCTCTGTGAGCCAGGTGAGCGAGAAAGACTTCAACCAGGGTGTCATCTCGTCGCCCGAAGAGCTCATCAACGGCAAGATCGCCGGCGTGCAGATTACCAACAACGGCGGCTCGCCCAACGGCGGCTCCACCATCCGCATCCGCGGCGGCGCGTCACTGAACGCCTCGAATGACCCTCTGATCGTGCTTGACGGCGTGCCCATGGAGAAGGGCGACGGCATCACCGGTTCGGGTAACTTCCTGTCGATGATCAACCCCAACGACATCGAGTCGATGACAATCCTGAAAGACGCATCGTCGACAGCCATCTACGGCTCGCGTGCCTCGAACGGCGTCATCATCATCAACACCAAGAAGGGCAGCGGCGAGGGAGTGAAGGTGAGTTTCCAGACCACCAACTCGCTCAGCCATGTCACCAACCACGACATCATGCTCGACCGCTCGCAGTTCATCAACGAGGTGATGGCCACCGGCAACGCCGACTACATCAGCGCCCTCGGCAATGCCGACACCGACTGGAGCGACGTAATCTACCGCACGGCCTTCTCGACCGACAACAACATCGCCATCAGCGGCCGCGCCACCCGTTGGCTGCCGTTCCGCGTGTCGCTCGGCGCCATGTATCAGGAGGGTGTTCTCAAAAACGACAACACACAGCGCTACACCGCCAACATCAACCTCACGCCGTCGTTCTTCAACGACCTGCTGCGCATCAACATCTCGGGCAAGGGGAGCTACTCGCACAACCGTTTCGCCAATTCCGGAGCCATCTGGAATGCGCTCGCATATGACCCCACACAGCCTGTCTACGGCAACTTCGACGCCGACGGCAAACCGCTGCTCTACACCGACGGCTCGCCTCTGATGGGCGGTTTCCACCAGGTGATCGACAAGAACGGCTATCCCGGGCAGGGCGCGATCGCCAACCCGCTCGCAATGCTCGAGGACCCCTATAACCCTGCCAACGTATACCGCATTGTCAGCAACGGCGATGTAGACTACCGCCTCCACTTCCTCCCCGACCTGCGTCTGCACGCCACAGTCGGTATCGACTGGGCCCGCGGCACCTCGAAATACGAGCTCCCGGCAAACAGTTTCGAAGGTTTCCGTGATGGCGGCTCGAAGAACGAGCAGGGTCCACAGATCAACATCAACAAGATGCTCACGCTCTACGCCAACTACAACAGGGAGTTCGCCGCAATACAGTCGTCGGTCGACGTGACTTTCGGTTACGACTACCAGTACTGGAAACGCAGCGCCCCGGCCTACGATACATTCAACGCCGCCGGCGAATACCGCTCGACCACGGCTGCCTGGGACGAACGCCACTCGCTCATCTCATATTATGGCCGTCTGAACTACTCGTTCATGGACCGCTACCTGCTCACTGCCACAATGCGTCGCGACGGCAGCTCGCGATTCTCAAAGGATAACCGCTGGGGCACATTCCCCTCGGTGGCGCTGGCATGGCGCGTGTCGCGCGAGAGTTTCTTCGAGCCGCTCAGCCCCGTCATGAACGACCTGAAACTGCGCGTGTCGTATGGTGTGACCGGCCAGCAGGACGGTATCGCCAACTACTCGCACATCCCCAACTACACATATTCGCAGCCCGGCGCGTCGTATTATTTCAACGGCCAGTGGATACAGACCGTGCGCCCCGCAGCCTATAACAGCAATCTCAAGTGGGAGACCACCAAGAGCTGGAACTTCGGTATCGACATGGCCTTCCTGAGCAACAGGCTCTCGGCCTCGGCCGACTACTATACCCGCAAGACCAAAGACCTTCTGGCCACGGTGCCCGTATCGGCCGGCGTCAATTTCGCCAAAGAGATGCTCACCAACGTGGGCAACGTCGACTCAAAAGGTGTGGAGATCGCCCTGAACGCCCACATCATCGACACCCGCGACTTCACCTGGGACGCCACCTTCAACGCCACATGGCTCGAGAACAAGATCACCAACCTCTCGCTCAACGGCAAGGATGATGTGTCTGACACTTACGTAGGCTATGCCGAGTCGACTCCCGTGATGGTCTACAAGCCGGGCTACGCGCCCCACACCTTCTGGCTCTACAAGCAGATCTATGCCGAAGACGGCACACCTGTCGAGGGGCTTTACGCCGACCTCAACGGCGACGGCATCGTCGACGACAGCGACCGCTACTACTGCCACAACGCGCATCCCGACTGGATTTTCGGTTTCTCGACCTCGCTGCGCTGGAAGAAACTGACACTCTCCACCTCACTGCGCGCACAGGTGGGTCAGTATCTTTACGACCAGATGTCGGCCGGCATGGGCGCCGCCGAGTGTTTCACATGGTGCTCGGGGCAGGTCAACAACCTGTCGGCCAGCTATGCCGAGACCCACTTCGCGCGCCGCCGCTATGAGTCAGACTATTACCTGCAGAACGCTTCGTTCCTGAAGATGGACAACCTTCAGCTTACCTACGACTTCGGCAAGGTTGGTTTCATCGACGGTCTCCACATGTCGGCAATGGTGCAGAATGTCTTCACTATCACCAAATACAAGGGTATCGATCCTGAAAGCGACTGGGGCGTGCAGGGCAGCGCATATCCGCGTCCGCGCACATATTCGCTCACAATCGGCTTAAATTTCTAAAACACGAAAACATGAAAAAATACATATTTGCCGTACTGGCCCTGTGCATGGCTCTTGTATCGTGTACCGACGATCTTGACCAGCGGCCGCAGATCGGCACTACATCAGACGATGTGTTCTCGACCCTCGGGGGCTATGAGTCAATGATGGCTAAAATCTATGCCTCGTTCATCCTGAAAGGCGAAAACAAGGGCGGCGGCGACGACATCGGTACATTCGGCGGCTACGAGCTGTGGCGCTCATATTTCAATCTGCAGGAGGGTACCACCGACGTGGCGGCGTTCCGCTGGGTATCGGGCGACAACCTCTGGGGACTGAGCTACCTCACATGGGACAAGAACGACGGCCAGAACTCAGACACCTACTACCGTCTTTACTATACCATAGCCCTCTGCAACGAGTATCTGCGTCATTGCAGCGGCATCGGCGGTTTCTCTGCCGAGGAGCAGGCTGCCATAACCGCCATGAGCGCCGAGGCACGTTTCATGCGTGCTATGTGCTATGAGATGGTACTTGACCTCTACAACCAGGGCCCGTTCGTCGACGAGAACACCCCCACCTCGGGCGTGTTCCCCCCGGCTTATGACGCCGCGCAGCTGATGGAGTTCGTCGAGACGGAAATCAACGATATAGAGCCTGCGCTTGCAGACCATCCGGCCTACGCCCGAGCCGGCAAGGGTGCCGCTTACGCACTGCTGGCCCGTATGTACCTCAATGCCGAGACTTATACCGGCACTCCGCGCTATGACGACTGCATCGCCAGCTGCAAGAAGGTCATGGCACTCGGTTACAGCCTTGAACCCGACTGGAAGAAACTTTTCAACGCCGACAACGACAAGCGTACCAACGAGATAATCTTCGCCTTTGCGTCTGATGCCACCGAGGCTGTTACCTGGGGCGGCGGCACATATCTGGTGTGCGGCGCCGTAGGCAGTGACAACGGCCAGAACGGTCCCGACTACGGCATCAACACGGGCTGGGGCAACTTCCGCGCCCGCGGTCAGTTCTATGACCTTTTCGACGATGCCGACGGCCGCAAGCTCTTCTTCACCGAGGGGCAGGAGCAGTACATCACCAAATCTATCGAGGACGGCACGCAAGGCTATCATCTCTGCAAGTTTACCAACCTCACCGATGCCGGCGAGGCCGCGTCGAACTCGGCCGCCGACGGCTGCAACACCGACATCCCCGTGTTCCGTCTGGCTGAAATCTACCTCACTGCCGCCGAGGCTGTGGTAAGGGGTGGCAAGGGAATGACCGCCGACGAGGCTCTCGGCCTGGTGAACCAGGTGCGCCAGCGTGCGTTCGGCGGCACAGCGGGCAACATCTCCGCCAACGACATGACCCTTGACTTCTTCATCGACGAGCGTGGCCGTGAGCTTTACATGGAGTGTGTGCGCCGCACCGACCTTGTGCGTTTCAACCTCTACACGACCGGCGACTATCTCTGGGATTGGAAAGGTGGCGTGGCCTCGGGACGCGCTGTCGACAGTCGTTACAACCATTTCCCCATTCCGGCCTCTGAAATTTCGGCCAATCCTAATCTGACGAATATCGGTTATTGATCATGAAAGCTATCAAATATATTGCTGTGTCGTTTGCGGCGTTATGCCTGGCCGCATGCAGCAATGACATGGACCGCGTGTACATGTCGCCCGAGGAACCGGTTTCTCTCGGGGGCGCCACCCAGGATGTGGTGCTGAGCGAAGAAACGCCGCAGGCATTGGCGCTGACCATCTACTGGAGCGGTGACGGCCGCATCCAGCTGAGCGACGACCGCCTGCAGGCCCCCGTCAACGCCGCCGAACTGACCGTACAGCTTGCCGACAACGAGCGTTTCCTCAATTCCACGGAAGTGAACGTCGAGAAAGGGCAGTATATGTATCAGTTCTTCAGCGAGGACTTCAACAAACTGCTCACCGGTATGGGCTATGCCCCCGGCGTGAGCATGCCGCTCTGGATCAGGGTGCGTTCCTCACTCGCATCGAACATCGCCCCGTTGCTCTCAAATGCACTGAAGGTGAATGTGACTCCCTACGAGCAGTCATCGTCGACCGACCTGCTTTATTTCTCGGGTCTTGTGACCTGGGACGGTTTCGACGACTATCTCACGCTTTACGACAAGTCGACCAAGAGCTATGGCGGCGCCCACTGGATTGATTCGGAGTGGGGTTACCGTGTCTACACCGAACCCGACTGGAGTGCCGCCTACAAGGCAGCCGAAGGTGCCGGGGCCATGAGCGGCTCGCTGGTGTTCGCCGACAGCGACGGCAACGTGCCCGCGCCTGAAAAGGGGCTGTATGTAATGGACTTCAATATGAACGACCTCACTTACAAGCTCACGAAGGTCGAGAGCGTATCGTTCACCGGCGTCAACGATGACTGGAGCGTGCGCCCGATGACCCAGTCGGCCGACAATCCCGAGGTATTCACCGCCGAGTTCGAGAAGACTGCCGAGACCCCCTGGGGCGTCAAGGTCCTCATCAACGAGAGCTGGAGCCTCTTCTTCGGCCGCGGTGACAACCAGGGCACCCTGTATCTTGGCTTTACCGACGCCACAAGCGGTTTTGAGGGTGACAACGAGTTCGAGATCGGCCAGACCCTCATCCTCACCGTGGATCTGGGCAAGCAGACATACAGCTATTCCGTAAAATGACATAAGTCAGGAAACCGTTCTGATAAGTAACTGGTCGAAATTATTTTAATGTTTGTTCCAGTGAAATTTTCAGAAGATTTTTCTCGATGAAGAAGGAGTGTAGCGAGCTACACGACTGATGAAGAGAGGAAAATATTCAAAAATTTCGCCGAAGAAACATTGAAATAATCTGACCGGCTAATATGAAATAATTTTGAACAGTTACTTACGTTTCAATATTTCCGCATAGGAAAAACAGATGAATCCGCAAGCGGAGATATTGAAACGGCAGACCGGCCTGTTATAAAAATAAATTTTGAACAGTTACTTTCTCATGAAAATGATAAATCTCATATCGATGATCGCACTGGCCGCCTCGCTGACGACGGCCGGATGCACTGAAGACGGCCCGGTGACGGATCCCCGTCAGGAAGAGACCCCTGTGGTTGAAAAAGCCACAGGCATGGCCCTCGGAGCCGATGTCAGCTGGGTCTCCGAAATGGAACACAACGGGATAAAGTTCTATACCCCCGGGGAAGACCGTCAGGAGATGGAGCTTATGCAGCTTCTCCGTGACCACTGCGGCGTCAATTCGATACGTCTGCGCGTTTGGGTGAACCCTGCCGACGGATGGAACAGCATTGACGACGTGGTTGTAAAGGCACGCCGCGCCGACCGTCTGGGCATGCGCCTGATGATCGACTTCCACTTCTCTGACACCTGGGCCGATCCCGGCCATCAGGCCATGCCCGCCGCGTGGGAGGGGCTCTCGCTCGACGGCGCATGCAAGGCTGTGGCCGCACATGTGCGCCAGACTCTCTTCGCCCTGCAGAACGTGGGCGTAACCCCCGAATGGGTGCAGGTCGGTAACGAGACCACACCGGGCATGATGCTGCCGATGGGATCGGTCGACAATCCCGAACAGCTCACGGCCCTCAACAACGCCGGCTATGATGCCGTGAAGTCAGTGTGCCCCGACGCAAAGGTAATCGTGCATCTCGACGGCGGCAACAACCAGTGGGCTTATGACCGCATGTTCGACCTGCTCGAGAACAACGGCGGCAAATATGACATGATCGGCATGTCGCTTTACCCCTATTGGGCCGAGCAGGCCGGCGAGACCGGCGGCTGGGAGAAGGTCGCCGACGACTGCATCGCCAACATCGAGCATTGCCGCCAGAAATACGGCAAACCGGTGATGATCTGCGAGATCGGCGCCCCCTACAATGAGGCCGAAGACTGCAAGGCACTTATTGCTAAAATGATGAAGACCAATGTGGAGGGTATCTTCTACTGGGAACCTGAGGCCCCCGGCGGCTACAACGACGGCTATCAGCTCGGCTGTTTCGACAACGGCGCGCCCCCCGTGGGTCTTTGCCCCCTCCGTTCTGTTC
>USKE01000070.1 GCA_900555165.1 uncultured Porphyromonadaceae bacterium
TGATACGTCCGTCCTCCAGAAGCCATGTGTTTTCTTTCGAGACCCTGACCTTTTCGCCTTCAGGCTTTTCAGGCTTTTGCCGCTGTTGCGCTTTTGCAGGTTTCGCTTTTTCCTGTGCTGCTGACTCGGATTGTGTCGTCTCCTCCTTGATGCCGTGGATTTTATTCCACCATTTTATGCCGCCGGGAACAAATTCCAGGTTACGGCGGTCGGTATTGTACTGGATAATCCCTGTGCGGGTCTTACCGTCGCGGCATAAGACTTCTTTCGGAGGGAGCGGCTTGCCCTGTTTTAGCTGGGCTATCTCGGCCATTGACAGTTTGCTCTGCCCGAATGTATCGCGGACATAGACTGACTTGGCGGGGATGGCGATTAGTTCGTTGGTGTATCTGTCGCGGCTGACGAAACTCGGAATCTTCTCGCCCGTCACAGGGTCGATGAGGTCAACGATTCTTCCGAGGTTGCCGTTCTCAATAAGGTTGGCTTTGTCAATCTTGGAGAACTTGTGGCCCATGAAGTCCTGATCGAGTTTTGCCTCGTGGTGGATGAAGTGGGGGACCACCTTGACATTGCCGTCAGGGTCTGTCCTGAACGAGAGACGGGCTTCGACCGGATATTTCTCACCGGCGAAAGACATTGTGAGGTTCACAGGCTTTGACTTGCGGTTATAGAGCATCTCCTGAAGGTCTCCGCTCTGTTTCAGTGCCTCGCGGTCGATACCCCATTTCTCTTTGAGGGTGTCCCAGTCAATCCTGCTCTCATCCACGGGGCGATATTTCGCCTCCTTTTCGGCGTTGGCAGGTTCTTCTGCGACTGCATCGCCCTTTGGTTCTTCGGATGCCGATATTTTCTGTTCCTGCGGCGAATCTACCTTCTGAGCCGGAAGCGGCACATCGACCACGTTGTTTTTGAGCATCTCGGCATTTGCCACTGGGTCTTTGGCGAGGTCGCCGATTACGGTGCCCACCGTGTCGTAGCGGTCAGCGGGAACGCGGAAGAATCCGAATGTCGAGGGGTTCTTGCACTGGCGCACGAAGTTCGACATAAAGGCTTCGAGAGGGTTCTGACCTTTGGAGAATTTCACAAGGTCAGAGAGTTTCGCCGACTTTACATCGGTCATCCTGGGTGTGCCGTCCTCGTTGAGTCCGGTCACTGCGCCTACCTGCCCGGTGTCGTTGTTGCGGGCGATAAGCACTTCTTCTTGATTCAGGTCTTTTGCCATAAATTAAAAAGGTGTTTTGGGTTAGAGACTTGCGCCGTTGCCGGCGCGATAATTATTGTGTGTATGTAGTAGTGTGTATGTTCTTATCTTGGAATCCCTTCAAAGGCTATACGGCAATCTACGGCAGGGAACAGTACCCTTGACTGCTTGGATTCTCCGGTTTTGATGAAGGGGAGTGTGCCGTCGGCCATCATCTGCTCGACCTTCGTCTTTGATACTTTGTATCGTTTGCAGACCTGCGCCTTTGTGTAGAATCTCTGTTCATCTTCGAGTATGCCGAGATTGACGAGGGTGTCGTACATTTCGCGGTTCGCTTTCTTTATCTCGTCGCGGATTTCGGACAAGAGACGCTCGCGCATATCGGAGACTATCCGGCTGAGTTCAAGACTCAGTATTTTCTGTTCGTTGGCTGTCATGATCAGAGGCGGGGAAGGCGGGTTACACGTTTCAATGCTTTCTCGTATGCCACGCTGTCCCACGGGCATTGTGTGGCGTGAATGGCATCCACTATCTCTTTGAGGTAGTAGTGGGTCTCGCGCCCGACTTTCTTCCATTTCAGACCGAGTTTCTTCCTGATGCGCTGGAGATGGCGGGGAGAAACGAGCAGGATTGCCGCCGCTTCTTCTTTCGTCACCATCGGTCTTAAAGGCAACTGCGGCCGGGCATCATTTTTCTCTTTTGCCTTGCGCTCCTTTTCTTCCTTTGCCACTATGTAATCGAGGAAGCGGGATAAGTCGCCTCTCATACCGGCAACCTCTTCTTTGAGGCATTCGTAGGTGGTTATGTTTTCTTGTTCCATTCTTACGGGGATTTGGTGGTTCTTGAAATCGACCGCAAGTTAGCTCCGTTCGGAAAGGTGCATCCGGTATATACCATGTGATATACCACGCAAAAACCGGATAATTTGACTTTTATTTAGATATGTTTACAGTCGTTAGCACTCGTCAGGATATAGCAAGTGCCGTCCGGACATTCCCGAACGGCACTCACCTGAGGCGTGTTACGGAATGTTCAGCTTAAAAATCGAGATTGCCGAGGTTCCTGGAAAGAATGTCCATATCCTTTCCGATTTTGTCGGCGGTAATTCTCGCGTAGATCTGTGTGGTCTGGATATTTGTGTGTCCGAGCATCTTTGATACCGACTCGATAGGCACACCACGGCCGAGGGTCATGGTAGTGGCGAAGGTGTGCCGGGCGAGATGAAACGTCAGGTTCTTCTCGATGCCGCAGATGTCGGCTATCTCCTTCAGATAGCAGTTCAGCTTCTGATTGGTGATTATCGGCATGAGCTGGCCGTCGATGTAGCATCCCTCATATTTGTCGAGTATTTTCAGGGCAGGCGGAAGCAGGGGCACCATAACCTTAGTGTTGGTTTTCTGGCGGTGGGTGACTATCCACAGGCGACCGTCGAACATCTTCTGGATGTTATCGACACGGAGGTGGGCGAGGTCGATATATGCCAGCCCGGTGAAGCAGGCGAAGATGAAGATGTCGCGCACCTGTTCCAGACGCTTGGAGGCAAACTCCTTCTGCATCATTTTGCAAAGCTCGTCTTCGGTGAGATAGCCACGGTCAACACGCTCGATGGAGATTTTGTAACCGTTGAACGGGTCAACGGTTATCAGCCCTGCGCGGATGGCTTTGTTGATTACCTGCTTGAAGAACTTCATGCACTTGTAGGTGGTGTTCTGCGAGTATTTGTACTCGGTACGGAGGAAGAACTCAAGATCCACGATGAACTGGTATCTGATTTCACGGAGAGGTATGTCCGTGATGTTGTATTTCTTCTTCATGAACTCCACCACGCGGCGGTACATCCTTTCGTACTTGCGGTAGGTGGGGTCGGCTTTGCTGAGGCCGACGAGCTTCTTGGTGTCCTCCAGATGCTGCTCATAGAGTTTCAGGAGTGATTCCTCCCGCTGGGTGATGCCCATGTAGGCGTTGCGCACCATTTCGGCGGTGACATAGCCGTGACGACGCTGGATGTCGTAGTAGTGGTTTGTAAGGATGGTCTGGGTATCCTGAAGGTGGTTGTTCAACTCAAATACTTTGGTCGAACGCCCCAGTGCTCTTCCTGATTTTCTATCCCACTTTGACGGCTCACAGTTGAGCTTTGTACTCCATTCTTGTCTTTCCCCGTCAATAGATATGCGGACGATTATAGTTGCAGTACCATCTTTATTGAGATGATTGCTTCGGAGAAAGAACAGAATCTTAAAAGTGTTCTGTTTCATTTTCAGACTGGATTTGGTGGTTATGGGTGCGGAGCTTTGTGTGCCACGCTGAAACCATAACGAGTTAAACATTTGGTTTGCTTAGACCAACTCCGGCCAACAGCGGACCAATGTCGGACATTGGTGCTGTCGGCTGCAAGAAAATGATGAAGGGATAGTAAAACAGGTTACGGGGAAGAGAGAAAGCAGTGTCGCCAAACCATAAAAATCAAAATAGGTTTCTATGTCCGATTTTGACCGGCTTTTGACCGCTTATGTCCGAGTTAGCTTCTTGTAATGTGCTGCACATAACATAGTTACAAGGCTTCCGGTGGCACAACGGTGGCAATTTGGTGTGACGGAAATCTCTGCCACTAATTTGCCACCAATAGTGGTCTTGTGCGGTCTTTTTTATGTCCGGAATCGGTCCTGAGTCGATAGGGTATGGATACTAAAAAACCGCGCAATATGCTGATATTACGCGGTTTGTCTTGATTTTGTCTTGTGTCGGCCGGAGAGTGTCCGGAACACTTAGTGGAGATGGAGGGGCTTGAACCCTCGTCCAAACGTGGAACTAATGAGCTTTCTACATGCTTAGTTTCCAGTTGGTTTTCGTCGACGGGCAGGGTGGAAACGCCCAACCCGGCGCTTAGCTCCTTGAATTTCGGGGGCCTCGCGGAGCACTTGGCCTCCTATCCCCGATTTAACTGCACCGCCATATCGATTAGTCTCGGGAAAATGACAATCGGGCGATGTCTCGTCTACGCCACTGTGGCGCAGATAAAGCGTGATCTACTGTACTTCAATCAGGCAGCGAGAGCGTAGTTGTTTTCGCCATTTAAATTTGCGATGTCCCAGATTATAGAGCGTAGCCATCATTGCTCTGCATGCTTACACACCACCTCTACACGCTGTCAAAACCTGTCATCCCCGGTGTTGTGCGGTTTCGCCCCGACCCTCCGGCCAAGGGGAAATCGTGGCAAAGTTACAAAAAAACGCGCGGATTGCAATAATCCGCGCGTTTTTTAACAATTTTATTCTAATTTACTCGCCGAAGGGGATACCGACAGCTACATCGTGTCCGACTCAGCCCTGTGCGGCAATACCGCAGCAGGGTTGCCAAGGGAGGTAATCAGTCCGGATGAGGGTTACTCAATCTTGTATGCCGGTTCGTTCTCGGGCGGGAATTTGTCGGGATACCGGATTTTGAAGGGCTTGTGGATGAACGAATATATCACGAAACCGATGCCCATCAGAATGAACGGTATCGACAGCCACTGACCCATGTTGAGGGTCATGCCCACCTCAAACGCCTCCTGGGGGTTCTTTATGAACTCAATGAGGAAACGGGCGGTGAACAGCCAGATGAAGAACACGCCGAACAGCAGCCCGGGACGCTCGCCGGCGTTGCGGCGCCAGTACATCCACATCAGCAGCCCGAACAGCGCCAGATAACAGAGCGCCTCGTAGATCTGCGTGGGGTGCGACGGAGCCGAGAACACGGGTGCCGCGCCGGCCATCCAGTCGTTGATGTTGACTATGAACCTGAAACCCCACGGCAGATCGGTGGTGTGGCCGTAGATCTCGTGGTTCATCAGGTTGCCGCAGCGTATCAGCGCGCCCACAAGTGCTATGGGCACCACGAGGCGGTCAAACGTCCAGAACGGATTGCGTTTCGTGGTGAATATCGAGAACAGAATCACGGCTATCATGATACCGATGGTGCCGCCATGACTGGCCAGGCCGCCGTGCCAGGTGTAGAGAATCTCCACGGGGTGTTTCGAGAAATAGTCCCACTCGTAGAAGAAACAGTGCCCCAGCCTGGCGCCCACTATCGTGGCCACCACCACATACACCAGAAGGATGCCGAGCCATTTCTCGGGCACACCCTCGTGGCGGAACATGCGTTCCATGATCTTGTATCCCAGGAAAAAACCGATGATGAACATCAGTCCGTACCAGCGTATGGCGAACGGACCCAGCTCAACGAGCACCGGGTCTACCGTCCATGTCACAAAAAGATCCAACACTTGCCTTCAGGGGGATTATTTTGATACAATGTCGCGGGTGTCGCGGGCAATCATAAGCTCCTCGTCGGTGGGTACCACCACTACCTTCACTTTCGATGCGGCCGACGAAATTACGGTCTCGGTGCCGCGCGTGCGGGCATTGACCTCCTCGTCAAGCTCCACGCCCATAAAGGCGAGCGGGCGGCATACATCGGCGCGCAGACCGGTCTGGTTCTCGCCCACACCGCCGGTGAAGACGATTATGTCAACGCCACCCATCTCGGCTGCGTATGCGCCGATGTATTTGATGATGCGCTGCACATACATGTCAAGGGCGAGCGTGGCCATCTTGTCGCCGGCCTTTACGGCAGCCTCGATCTCGCGCATGTCAGACGATATGCCCGACACGCCCATCACGCCGCTCTCCTTGTTGATGATTTTCTGCAGATCATCGGCCGAGAGGTTGTGTTTCTTCATCAGGAACGTGAGCGCGCCGGGATCAACGTCGCCCACACGGGTGCCCATCATCAGGCCCTCTGTGGGGGTGAGGCCCATCGAGGTGTCGACGCTCTTGCCGTCGAGCACGGCAGTAATCGAACCGCCGTTGCCCACATGGCAGGTGATGATCTTGGTGCCCTCGGGTTTCACACCCAGAATCTCGCACACGCGCTGCGACACGTAGCGGTGGCTGGTGCCGTGGAAACCGTAGCGGCGCACGCCATCCTCTTTATAGAACCGGTAAGGCAGGGCGTACATGTAAGATTTCGCGGGCATGGTCTGGTGGAAAGCGGTATCGAAGACGCCCACCTGTTTCACGCCGGGCAGAATCTCTTCCACGGCCTCGATACCGGTCACGTTTGCCGGATTATGCAGCGGAGCCAGGTCGTAGCAGTCCTTGATCTGCTGGATGACCTCGTCTGTGAGCAGGACGCTCTTCGAGAACTTCTCGGCGCCATGCACCACGCGATGCCCCACGGCGTCAATCTCGCTGTATGACTTGATGCAGCCCAGCTCAGGGTCGGTGAGTATGTCGAGTACAGCCTTGACGGCGCCACGGTGGTCTACCAGGCCGAGTTCTTTCACGGCCTTGCTGCCGTCGGCGAGCTTGTATTTGAGGAAACCGTCGGGCAGGCCGATCTTCTCTACCCCACCCTCGGCGAGCGACTGCTCGTTGTCGGTGTCGATCAGTTTATATTTCACGGAACTGCTGCCGCAGTTGAGCACAAGAATTTTCATAGTTTAATGTATTGGGGTTTCGTGAATGGCCTGGTTAGCGGTCATGATGATGGTCTTGTAGATGTCGGTGGCGTCGCATCCGCGCGAAAGGTCGCTCACCGGAGCGGCCAGCCCCTGCAGCAGGGGCCCTACGGCCTCTACACCCGCCAGACGCTGCACAAGCTTGTAGGCGATGTTGCCCACTTCGAGCGAGGGGAACACCAGTACGTTCGCTTTTCCGGCCACATGGCTCTCGGGCGCCTTGAGCGACGCCACTACGGGCACGATGGCTGCATCTGTCTGCAGTTCGCCGTCAAGTTCGAGATCCGGAGCCATCTCATGAGCCAGGCGGGTAGCCTCGATCACCTTGTCGACGCGCTCATGCTTGGCGCTGCCCTTCGTAGAGAACGAAAGGATGGCCACGCGCGGCTCGATGCCGGCCACGTCGCGGGCTGTCTCGGCGGCACATACAGCAATCTGAGCCAGCTGACGGGCGTCAGGGTCGGGCACCACGGCACAATCGGCGAACACCAGTATGCCGTTCGAGCCGTAGGGCGACCCTTCGGGCAACAGCATCAGGAAAGCGCCGCTGACGGTATCAATGCCCGGACGCGTCTTGATTACCTGGAAGGCGGCACGCAACACATCGCCCGTGGTGTGGATGGCGCCCGACACCAGACCGTCGGCATCGCCGGTCTTCACCATCAGACAGCCGAAATAAAGCTCGTTTTTGGTCACCTCGCGTGCCTGCTCGGGGGTCATGCCCTTCTTCTTGCGCAGTTCGTAAAGCACGGGGGCGTATTTGTCGACAGATTCAGGAGCGCAGGGATCCACAATCGAGGCCTCGGCGATATGTTTCAGACCAAGCTCGCCGGCTTTGCGGAGCACCTCGTCGGGGTTGCCCAGAAGGATAATGTCGGCAAGTTTCTCGTCGATTATACGATCGGCCGCCTGGAGGTTGCGCGTCTCCGTGCCCTCGGGGAGCACGATACGGCGCGTGTGAGCGGCGGCCCGTTTTGTTAAGCGTTCAAAGAGTTCCATGTTGAGGTTGTTATTGTCATGCAAAATTACGCTTTTTGCCCCAACAATGCAAAACGAAATTACACAGGTGCCACACGATTGTGTTAACCGAGCGGAATCGGCACACCAATCGCATTACACCACGTCCACTCTCGTGGGTGGCACCCCCGGAATTCTGTAAAACACGATGATTGAGCAGAAATCACAGTCGTGGTGGTAATAATCCAGGTCGCGTCCACCCAGATAAGCCTCCACAGTCGACCCATCGGCTACAAGTGACGGCACCCGGCTCTCCTCGCCGCACAGCAGTTCACCCATGCGGCACCCGTCGGCATAGACATCCACCCCGACAGCATACCCCTTGTCGCGCGCCCTGAGTTCTACCGGGTCACCGGGTCGCAGACGTTTCATGCGGGTGGCATTCCGCGGGTCGCACACCGCCAGCGAAAGCACCTCGGCCGTGCAGTCGGCATGCCCGGCAATCACACGGTCAAGCCGGCCATACATCTCCCTGACGCCCTGCTCGCCATACACCGACTCGGGCACCAGATTACTCTGTCCCGGGAACTCCGTGACCCTGCGGCCACCGCCCCCTTTCACCCGGCGCCTGATCTCGCGCACAGCAAACATCAGCGTGCCCACCACGCCGGTCACCCCGAGCAACGATACGACATCCATAATTCACTGCATTAACATGCGGTAAAGATACTGAATCTGACCCTGAAAACCAAAAAGATTATCATCTTTCATCACTTCCGTAAGTAACGCGAAAACATCAGCACGCAACCGGCGCACGCTTTTCGGCATACACTTACCGCGGGGGATTTGCGGGGATGGAAGATTTTTGGTAAGTTTGCAGTGCAGGATTAGCCTGAGATGATTTACCCGAGATCCAAGATCCATGACAATATGCGCAGAACGCCCGATCTGACTTTACCGATAGCAAAGAGATTACATATAAGCACCGTGTGCAACGTATGCGCCGTTGCCCGGCCCGCGGCCGGACTCAGGCACCCATGGGTGCCGCGGTTCATGGCGGCCGTGCTGGCCGTGCTGGCGGCGGTGTGCGGCGCCCGCGCGCAGAGCGTCGACTCGCTGATGCAGGTGCTCGACGAGGCGCTGTTGCACCGCGACAGCTACATCGCCACGCAGGATTCGGTGATACAGCAGCTCAGGAACCGCGTCGTGCTCGCCGCCGACGACCCTGGCATGTACTCCTCGCAAAACGAGCAGGATTCTCACTACTACGCCTGCGCGGCGCATATTCCCATGCTCGACCCCGCTGATTCCGCCGAGGCGCTCGCTTTCACGCGCGACGCGTTCGAGCTTTCCGAGCGATTCGATGTGCCCTTCTTCATCCGCTCGTCGGTGCGCGTCTCGCATACGAAGACGCCGGTCGAGGTCGGGTCCCGAAAAGAGGTCGAGCCCGCTCCCTACGAGAGCAACTCTGCAAAGTGGGTCATGATGCCCGCGTTCGCGAAGCCGCGCCGCAAGGTGCAGCTCGAGCGCATCGAGGCGCTCTCCGAATGGGCCGAGACTTGCGCGTACAACCAGGTCGTTAGGCGCGGGGACAAGGTTGGCGTCGTGTGCGCCGGCGCG
>USKE01000071.1 GCA_900555165.1 uncultured Porphyromonadaceae bacterium
CTTGACCGCAAGGCCGTTGGTGGGGGCGGCCGAGTCAAGCAGCCATTCGGTGATGTTTGCGGCTCCGGACTCGTCGGCGATGTAATATTCGTAGGTCGAGGCGTCGTAGCCTATGGTGACCGAGAAAAGCTCCTCGACCGCCTGGCGGTAGTTGTAGAAAGTACGGCGCGGCAGGCGCGACTCGCCCCCTGAGAAGGGCGAGCGCGCCCAGCACGCGTCGAGTTCGCGGCGCGAGATGCGTCCGTGGCGGCTGATTGTGTCCACCAGCCATATATACCGGTTCAGCAGGTCACGCGCCATATCTGACTGTTTCGGAAGGGTAACCCGGCACGTTATCGGGTTACCTTTTCAAGCCATTTCACCATCGACAGCATCACGCCCATCGACAGCAGGCAGAACCCTGCGAACACGGCCCAGCACATCCACTGGTGCGGGAAAGTATTGAGCATAGTCACGCCCAGTGCGATAAACAGGTTGCCGATGGCCGTGGAGGTGAGCCACAGACCCTGGCAGATGCCCTGCAGATGTTTCGGGGCGATCTTCGACACGAACGAAAGGCCCAGCGGCGAGATGAACAGCTCGGCTACCGTCAAGAAGAAATATGTGAGTATCAGCACATACGGGCCTGTCTTCATCGACATCTTCACGGCTTCGCCGAGACCCTTGAACTCCTCGCCCGACGGATAATTATAGACAATGGCCACAGTCGCCAGGAAGATATATGCCAACGCGGTTATGAACATGCCGATGGCTATTTTCCTGGGGGTGCTCACCTCTTTGCCTCGTTTCACGAACCAGGCGAATGTGAGCATGATTATCGGCGTGAGCACAATCACGAAGAACGGATTGATACACTGCCATATCTCTGGAGCCACATTGTCGGTGGTCACGAAATCACGTGCGAATACGGCAAGCGACTGTCCGTTCTGATGGAACGAGAACCAGAAGAAAACAACGACGCCCAGCACGGCGAAGAGGGCATAGAGGCGCTGGCGGATCTCGCGGGCATCGGTCTGCGCCTCCTGAGGGGTGATATTGGTGTTTTTGGCTTTCTTGACAGGAGTAGGCAGGCGTTTCATCACCCAGGCGAAAACGGCCAGAGAAATGAGCATGGCCACCACAGATGCGATAAACGAGAAATGCACCCCAGTATTGAATATCTCCAGATACGAGTTGCAGAACGCGGCGTCGACCTCGCCCGTATGCCCTACACCCGAGGCGAGCGTGGCAAGATTGGCGGTATCGTTTGCACCGGCACTGCCATTGATGAACTTATGGCAGAGGCGCGGCAGGTCTGCGTTATAGGCCAGATGATGCGCCTTCAGCCAGAACTCTCGCAGCAGCGGCGCGATGAACGGCGCTATCACGCCGCCGATGTTGATGAACACATAGAATATCTGGAAACCGGAGTCACGGCGCCCTCTGGCTATGGCAAGCGCCTCGGGGCCCTTCTTGGCGGCCTCGGCCTCGAAATTGTCATAAAGCTGACCCACGATAGCCTGAAGGTTACCCTTGAACAGGCCGTTGCCGAAGGCTATTATGAACAGGGCGAAACAGGTGAACACAAGTATCCACGACACACCGCCCCCGACATTGTCTGAGAACACCGGGATCGAGAGGAGTCCGTAGCCCAGTGCCATCACGAGCAGACCGGCTATGATGGTGCCCTTGTATTTCTGGGTGCGGTCGGCGATCATGCCGCCCGGCAGACTCAGCACATATATGAGGAAATAGAACACGGCATAGATCCATCCGGCCAGGTCATCGCTGATGCCGAATTTTGAACACAGGAACAGCAGAAGCACCGCGTTCATGATGTAATAGCCGAAACGTTCGCCCATGTTGGCGATCGCGGCCGGAATCAGCCCCTTGGGATGATCTTTGCGCGCCTTGATGATATAGAACACAAGCAGGGGGATTACGATGACCAGAATCGCCATGAGAATGACCAGGGCCTGGTTCTCCTGCATAAAGCCTGAAACGGATAACAGCATAAAATGGGAATTTTGATGGGTTGGTTTCTAATTGGTCGGTGAACGGGGGTCACGCCTGCTGTCTGGCCTCGAAGGCCATGGCATACAGTCTGATGCGCTTGATCATGGCCAGCAGGCCGTTTGAGCGCGTGGGCGACAGATGCTCCGACAGTCCCACGCGGTCGATGAAATACAGGTCGGCGTCAAGTATCTCTTTCGGCGTGTGACCCGAGAGCACCGACACCAGCATGGAGATTATCCCCTTGACGATGATGGCGTCTGAGTCGGCGCGCAGAATGATGTGCCCGTGGTCGTCGAGGCGCGCGTCAATCCACACGCGGCTCTGGCAGCCGTCGATAAGGTTCTCGGGGGTCTTGAGCGACTCGTCGAGCGGCGGCAGCTCGTTGCCCATGTCGATTATCACGCCATAGCGGTCCATCCAGTCGTCAAGACCGTCGAACTGCTCGATTATCTCGTTCTGTTTCTCGTTGATTGTCATAAGTCGTAGATTGTATTTGCCACCACCTGCACCACATCTGCCATGGTCTGCGGGTCGATGGCCGCGGTATCGTCGGCCACGGTGTGCCAGGTGGGATTGAAACTTCCGGTCTCGGCATTCCTGTTCTCGATAATGTCGATGCAGGGTATGCCGGCGCGGTTTATGTAGATATGGTCGTCGGTTATGGCGCCTCCGCGCTCATCGGGGAAACGGCCGCTGAGTCCGGCACGTGCCGCGTTCTGCCACACCAGGTCTACCACAGCCTTGGCCTGAAGGTCTGAGAAGTATTCGCGGTGGAAACGGGCGTCGCGGCCACCTATCATATCGAGCAATATGCCGAACACCGGGCGCGAGTCAGAACCGTAAGGCATTGCCGTGACCCACTGCTGGGTGCCGAGACACCATGACTCCTCGTCGACCGACGTGTCGCCCGAGTTTCCGGAGTCCTCGGCGTCGACAAACAGCAGGTCGACACCCACGGCGGGCGTTTTCTGCGCCATCAGGCGCGCCATCTCAAGCAGACCGGCCGCCCCCGATGCGCCGTCGTTGGCACCCGGCACGGGGCGGTGACGGTTGGCCTCCACCGGATCCTGGTCAGCCCAGGGGCGCGTGTCGTAATGCGCCAGCAGCAGCACACGGCGGCTTGCCGACGTGTTGAAACGCCCCAGGATGTTGGCCGCCTCGTGGCGCGAGCCATCCCACACGGTCACGGGGACGGTCTGTACCAGCACCGTGTCGGCGCCATAGCGTCGCAGAGTGTTGGTTATCAGTTCGCGGCACTGACGGTTTGCCTCACTGCCGGGCGTGCGCGGACCCAGGGCCATCTGGGCCTTGACAAACGCCATCAGCGAGTCGGCCGACGGGCTCACCGCCGCCACAGCGCCTGCTGTGGCAGTGCCCCGGCCGGTTTCCCCGGCATCGGCGCCCTGCTCGGCCGCCTTCCGGCTCCCGCAGGCCACCAGCGCCATCAGCGCCAATATAATTGTCACATATTTATGCATATCCGTATAGTATCGGGCAAAGATAACGATTTCGCCACCAAAAACCAAATAAACCGCCCCCAGCCGCCCCAACCAGTTAAAAAAGCCCTATATTTGCAAAAAAACCAAACCGTTTTGCCCGGGAACAGCCGGAACAACCGGAACAGCCGGGCTGAAGCCCGAAAGCGGGAACAAACCACCCTTTCAGGCCTCACTCTCCTCTCTCCCCTCACTCTTTCAACCCCCTCCCTCTCTCCCCCTCACTTCGCCGCCCTCTGGCAGCTCGTTCACCCTTTGAAAGAATGTGCTGCGAGGCGGTTTGCTCCCGCTCCGGGCTTCAGCCCGGCATCTTCACCCCTTAAACCTAAAAACCAAATGGCTAACAAACAGATCTGGCGCGCCCCGTGGCATGATTACCGCACAAGATGCGTGTATATGGTAACCGTGAGCAAACGGCCCGGGGTGCCATCTTTCGGGCGGCTCGGGGGCAGCCATCTGATTCCTGTCGGGCAGCCGGGAGCCGCGGTGGTGATGCTTTCGGCCGTGGGAACCGCCGTCAGCAAAGCCATAAGGGCCATTCCGGCAATTGACCCCGCCATCAGGCTGCTGCAATATTCGGTAATGCCCGACCATGCGCACATACTGCTGTTTGTAACGCGCCCGACCGCCGAGCCCCTGGGCAATACAATAGCCCGGATGAAAGCCAGGGCGAATCATGAGAGCGGCCTGCAGAGTGTATTTGAAGAGGGGTTCAATGACCAGATCATCCTGCCTCCCAGGCCTCTTGACACGCTGTTCACATATATCAGATGCAACCCGCAGAGACTGGCCGTCAGACGGGCCAACCCCGATTTCTTCAGGCGCGTAAACAGACTCACACTGGCAGGGACCCCCCGCCAGGCATACGGAAACCTGCAGCTGCTTGAAAATCCGTGGAAAGAGGCCGTGGCCATTCACCGGGCCGATACCGCCCCGAAAAAAGCCCATGACCGCGCCCGCTGGCTTTATACCGCGGCCAATGGCGGAGTGCTGGTGTCACCGTTTATCTCCCAGGCCGAAAAAGAGATAAGGCGCGAGGCAGAATCTGTTGACGGAAAAATAATACTGCTCACCAACGAGGCCTTTCCTGAGCGATACAAGCCTGCCGCACATGATTTCGAGCGTTGTGAAGTGGGGCGCCTGCTTATCATCGCGCCTTTGGAAACCCTCCCCGCCACCCGTGACACATTTCTGCGGCTGAACGCATTTGCCGGGAGGATTTAAGGATTTTTGAGGAGTGTTGGCTAACTTTGTGCAACCCGGGCGGCGGCCGGGGTGTTGATAATGAGGAACCAACCTGAAAAGGGGCGGAAACGGCTTAAATGCCGGCAAAAAACAACTGAAACGATGAAGAAGATAGTGATAATGGGGGCCACATCGGGCATCGGGCTGCATGTGGCCGAGAAACTGGCGGCGCGCGGATATATGGTCGGCGCCGCCGGACGCAACACCGTGGCGCTCGAACAGCTCGGCAAGCTTTACCCCCACAACATACGGGTGGCGCGGATTGACGTCACCGACCCCGACGCTCCGACCCGTCTCGGCGAGCTTATCGCCGCAATGGGGGGCATGGACACATATTTCCATGTGGCCGGAATCGGTTTCGACAGCTATCCCCTCGACCCCGCCAAAGAGGAGGCCACCATGCAGACAAACGTCATGGGGTTCACGCGCATGATCGACGCGGCTTTCTGCTATTTCCGCGACCGCAACGGGGGCCGCGGCCATATCGCCGCCATCACATCGGTGGCCGGGACGAACGGCATCGGACGTCTGGCCTCATATTCGGCCTCGAAAGCGTTCCAGCAAACCTACCTGAAAGCCCTTGACCAGCAGGCGCACATCGCCGGCATGCACATACGTTTCACCGATATCCGCCCCGGATGGGTGCGCACCCCTCTGCTCGACAACCACCAGAATTACCCGATGATCATGCAGTTGCCATACGCCGTGAAACGCATCATAAAAGCCGTGCGGCACAACCGCCGCGTGGCCGTAATCGACTGGCGCTGGAACCTGCTCGTAGGGCTGTGGCGCCTCGTGCCCGACTGCCTCTGGGTGCGCCTCCCCATAAAGGTAAGCTCTCTGGCCACGGCACGCCAGACGCGTCTCAACGCCGCCGAGGCTGTCGAGGACCAGCATGGTGTCAGCTGACCCCGGTGCCTCACTCGCTCTCGCGCAGATAACGTGCGCGTATGCGGTAAAGGGTTTCCTGCCTGATTTTCAGATATTGGGCTATGTATTTCGCCGGCACGTGCCGCAGTATGTCGGGGCGTGCGGCCACGAATGTGCTGAAACGGCTGTAGGCATCCTTGGCGCCGAAATACACATACCGGCGCTCAAGCAGATACAGCTCCTCGACCAGCATGCGGTTGAACCACGCCATCAGTCCGGGACGCTCGCGCAACAGCGTCTCAAGCCGTGCGAAACCGATTCGGTAGGCCTCGACCGGCAGCACCGCCACACACGAGAATGGCGCGGCCTCGCGGGCATAGAAACTGTGGAACGACATGAACGCGTCGCCGTCATGCCCGAAACATATCGTGTCTTCCGTGCCGTCGAGGTCGCATGACACGCGGAAAATTCCCGACCTGACAAGATAAAGGTTTTCGTCGACACACCCCTGCGTGACTATCAGCGCCCCCTTCGCGTAGAGCGCGGTCTCACAGGCCGCCGACAGCGCCTCGACATCGGCACTGTCGACATCAGCGTACAATCCGACTATTTCGTGCAAATCCATCAATTGCAAATTTACGAATTTTCGTCCGTCACATCCAATCAAAATAACATGCCCTGTGCCGCATGCGCACCGTTACAACAAGCAAATTGCAACCATACCGACACAAACAACGACAAACTGACTTAAAGAATGTCTTTTTATGACATAGGTCATATTCTTTACGGCCCAATTGATATAATTTTGCATTCATAACATATTTTCATCCATACAATCATGAAACATCTTTACCTCGCGCTGTTCATCACACCGGCGCTACTGGCGGCCCCCGACGTACACGCGGCCCAGGCGCCTCCGTTCGCCGAATCATTTGACGATGCGTCGTCGCTTTCGGCGTTCACCATCATAAACAACAACAACGACTCAAAGACCTGGGCCTGGGATTCCTCGACCCAGGCTGTAAAATATTCAAACACCTGGAAAGCGGCCGACGACTATCTCGTACTCCCCGGCCTGACGCTCGAAGAGGGCAAACTCTACACATTCTCGTTCGACGCATACCGCCAGAGCTCGTTCCGCACCGAAAAAGTGGCGGCATACGTCGGCACCGGTGCCACGGTGGCCGAACTCACCACTGAACTGCTCCCTCCCACCGAGGTGATGGCCCAGAAGATCGAGAACCAGAAGGAAACACACACACTCAATTTCACACCCCCGGCCTCGGGAGTGTACTATTTCGCCGTGAAGGCCTGCTCTGACGCCAGTCAGCTGAACCTGTATGTCGACAATGTGGCCGTAACCTCGGCCAAGGTCACCGAGGCTCCGGGCGCCGTGAGGGATTTCACCGTCACCTCGGCTCCGCTCGGCGCGCTGAAGGCCAATATCAGTTTCCGCGTGCCGGAGACAACCATCAGCGGCGAACCGCTTGACGAGCTTGACAAAGTCATGATCTACCGCGGGGACGTGCTGGCCGGGGGGCGCTGGGCGGCCCGCCGCAGTCGACGTGACCGCAGGCACCGACACGCCCTACACCTGCACCGACGACAATGCCGTGTATGGCGAGACAGTCTACCGTGCCGTGGCACACAATGCCGGGGGAGACGGGCTGGAATCGCGCGTGACCGTGTTCATCGGCAACGACCGCCCGTCGGCACCCGCATCCGTGACCCTAAGGCACGGCACCGCCGACGGCGACGCAGTGATAAGCTGGGAGGCTCCGGCCACCGACATCCGCGGCCTCTCGATAGACCCCGCCACACTTACCTATACTCTGAAACACACCCGCCCGTCGCAGGAATGGTACGAAGACCTGGCCGCTGGCGTCAGCGGCAACACATACGCCTATACCGAATGTGACCCCGCCACCGAACAGGCCTTCTACAAATACTCGGTCAAGGCCGTGAACGCCGCAGGCGAGGGTGACCCCATATTCTCGGAGATGTGGATTCCGCTCGGACGTCCCGACGCCGTACCATATACCGAATCATTCGCCGGCGGAATGCTTGAGCACATCTTCCGCACCAAGATCGAGACCGGCACCGGCATGTGGTCGATGGGCGACGACGACACCCAGCCAGGACTCCAGTCGGCCGACGGCGACAACGGATTCATAATCTGCAACGGCGGCGAGGCCGGCGATGTTGGCGCGCTCTATTCAGGCCGCATCGACCTCGGCACGCTCCCCAACCCGCAGCTGTCGTTCAACTACTTCAACTACGGCAGTGACGACACCGGTTTCATCACCGTGATGGTGAACAGCGGCGAGGGGTTCGAGCCGCTCGGACAGCCGGTTCTCACCGGCGAGGGTGACGAAGGCGCCTGGAACCTCGCAGTCTTCCCGATGACGGAATACGCCGGGAAGAAGATCGAACTCGCCTTCAAGGCCACCATGTCTGACTACAAGACCGTGGCAATCGACAATATCAGCATCGCAAGCCAGCGCGAGCATGACCTTTCGGCAGTCATCGAGGCTCCGGCAAAAGCCGTCACCGGCAAGGGGTGCCCTGTCACCATTGCCGTGACCAACGAGGGCGCCGTTACCTCGGGCGACTACTCCGTCACCGTCTACTGCAACGACGAGCCAGTCGGGTCTGTCGAGAGCACAGGCCTGGCACCCGCCGCCATAGAGCGCCTCACATTCACGATGCCGCTGACCGTATTCGACACCACAGGCACCGTGACCCTCCGCGCCCAGGTGCACTACGAGCCTGACCAAAACACCGACAACAACACAAGCAACAGCGTCGTCACGGCCATTGTGAACACCAATCACCCTGCCCCCGTGGCACTTTCGGGCAGCAGGAACGACGGGGGCATAACCCTGGCATGGCAGGCTCCCGACCTTACCGACGGCCCGCGCATGCAGATCACCGACACTTTCGAGGACTACGGCTCGTTCGCCACCTGGATGGCCGGTGACTGGACATTCGTCGACATGGACAAGGCGGCAGTCGACGGCCCCTCGGACTTCGACATACCCAACGTGACAGCCGGACAGCCCGCATCGTTCTTCATCATGGACACATCGGGCGAGGATTTCACCACCTACGGGTTCAACGCCTACTCGGGCGACAAGGTGCTGGCCGCCGTATTCAACATGCGCGGCATACAGAACGACGACTGGGCCATCTCGCCCCGCCTGTCAGGACAGCCCCAGGCCGTCACCCTGCGCGCCCGCAGTTATTCGGCCAAATACCCCGACTCGTTCGAGATCCTTTACTCAACCACCGACCGCGAGCCTTCGTCGTTCACAAGCGTGGCCCGCTATGACGAAATCCCCTCGGCCTGGAAGGAGTATGCCGCCCAGCTCCCCGCCGGAGCGCAGTATCTCGCAATCAGATACATAAGCAGTGACGCCTTCATCCTGATGGTCGACGATGTCACATTCGCCACCCCCGACTGTGAGCCGGCAAACTATGAGATAGAGGGCTACAACATCTATCGCGACCGCACACTGGTAGGCTCGGTACCGGCCGGCGAGAACACCTACACCGATGCCGACGCCCCGGAGGGGACGCATCTCTACCATGTGACGGCACTGTATGCCGGCAAGGGGGAGTCAGACCCGTCGGCACCCGTAACAGTGGGTGACTCGTCAATAGACACCATC
>USKE01000072.1 GCA_900555165.1 uncultured Porphyromonadaceae bacterium
TTACAAGGCTGAATTCGAGAGCTACGAGACGGGCGACACGCTGCGTCTGTTCCTCACGCGGAACGGCTCGAAGATCATTTCCGAATACAACGTCCGGGAAATGGCGATCCGCACCGTAGGCGGCATAGACATCGATCTCTACCTGCTGCCCGCCGCGGCATTTCTGCTGGCCGCCCTTGTGTCGATATGGCTGCTTTACCGCTGCAAACGTTACATGAATGAATTAGGATAAACTCGAAAACCAGATATCGATTTATGAAACCTACACTTTTCGTACTGGCCGCAGGCATGGGCTCGCGCTACGGCGGTCTCAAGCAGCTCGATTCGCTGGGCCCCAACGGCGAGACTATCATGGACTATTCGATATACGATGCCATCCGCGCCGGTTTCGGCAAGGTCGTGTTTGTAATCCGCAAGGATTTCGAGCAGGATTTCCGCGACAAGGTACTCTCGAAATACGAGGGTCATATCCCCGTTGAGGTCGTTTTCCAGGCCACCGACAAACTCCCCGAAGGTTACACCTGCCCGGCCGACCGCACCAAACCCTGGGGCACAAACCACGCCGTGCTCATGGGCAAGGATGTAATCGCCGAGCCGTTTGCCGTAATCAACGCCGACGACTTCTATGGCCGCGACGCCTTCGAGGTGATAGCCCGCGAGCTTGCGCGTCCGCGTGACCGCAAGGGCGACTACTGCATGGTCGGTTTCCGTGTGGGCAACACCATGACCGAGAACGGTTCTGTGGCACGCGGCGTCTGCTCCACTGATGATGGTCTGCTCTCTTCTGTAGTAGAGCGCACCGCCATCAGCTACGACGACAACCATGACATCGTCTTCACCGATGAGAACGGCGACGTGCAGAAACTCGACCCGAAGACACCCGTTTCTATGAACCTGTGGGGTTTCACGCCCGACTACTTCGACTACAGCGAGCGTGAGTTCCGCAACTTCCTCGACAAAGATCTCGCCACTCCCAAGGCCGAGTTCTTCATCCCCCTCTGCGTCGACACTCTCATCAAGTCGGGCGAGGCCACCGTGAAGGTTCTCGACACCGACTCAAAGTGGTTCGGCGTCACCTACGCAGCCGACCGCCCCGGCGTCGTTGCCAAATTCGCCGAACTTCATGCCGATGGCACATATCCCGCCGCCGGTCTCTTCGCCAGCTTATAATTGCATAGGATAAATAAAGTGATTGGACCACCGTGATGCCGGCCTCCCGGCATCACGGTGTGTCTTTATCCCCCGCGGCATACATTATGATGAAGGAAAACAGATGCAGTTCTCAGAAAATCATTACCTTTGCCCTTGTGACACACAATGAAGTCATTTAAACTTTTTCTTCGAAAAGAATTTGAGGCTGTTTGTGAGATGATTTTAACCGAATTTGAGGGAACGATGCGGACATCGTGACCGAAAATGAGGTTCAAATCAGCCAAAAAGAGGCCAAATTCTTGAAGAAGAGTTGTTTTGAAGTCAGATAAGAAAAAGTTTAAATGACTTCAATTACTGTTTCTGAACAGAACAGTGTCTTGCCGATTATTTGACCAGGTTTGCTTTCATCAATGGAACAGCCCCATTACATATTCTTTATCTACGGACTGTGTTTCATGTTTTACGGCATGATGACATGGATATTCTGGCAGAAACGTTCTGAGCGTCTTTCGCGGTTCGTGATGGCTCTCATGGCGGTAATCGCCATTCAATGCCTGAAGGATGTCTTTTTCCTGAACGAGTATCTGTATGACAATCCGCGCATCTGGGCCATAATGACGGCGGTCGACATGGTGGCGGTGCCGCTCTACGCCTTTATCTTGATGGAACTGTGTCGCCCGGGCATGGTGACGACGCGCATGATTGTGGCGCAGATGGCGCCGGTAGTGGTGTTGCCGGTTCTCTTTATAGTGACGGGGCGCGGCATTTTCTATCTGCTTGAAACCGCGTATGCCGCCCTGTATGGCGCCGGTTACGCTGTCTGGACGATTTTCGCCATACGGCGCTACGACGTATGGCTGCACCAGCAGTTCTCGTACGAAGAGAACATAAACCTCAACTGGCTGAAGATCATTCTGGTCTTTTTCTTCATGATTCTTACGCTGTGGATACTTGATTGTCTTTACATCAACATCGACATCGAAAGCTGTTATATGCTCGGGTCGCTGGTGATGTGGATGTTCCTGGCGTATTTCATATACCGGCACGAGACAGTGATCGGCGAGCTGAAGGCTGTTCCCGCAATGCAGGAGCTGCCAGATGAGGAGTCGGCTCTGGCCGTCAGGGTCAGGGAGTTGTTCGAGGTCGACAGGGTGTTCCTGAACCCTAACCTGAAACTTGCCGACATCGTGGCCATGACCGGGTCAAACCGCACCTACATAAGCAGGTTCTTCAACAGCGAGCGCAAGACCACGTTTTTTGATTTCGTCAATGGCTACCGCGTGCGGTATGCCATGGAACTGCTGGCCGGGTCGTCAGACAAGATCGACTGCATTGCCGACAGGTCGGGGTTCAACTCGCGCCAGTCGTTCCACCGCGTGTTTTCAAAGATTGCGGGCATGTCGCCCGAGCGTTTCAGGGCTCAGATGCAAACACCTGGCGAGTAAGGCTTTGTACCTGTCGTTACCATATTTTTACGATATGTTACGTCTGAATTTACATGATGTGACCTGATTTATCCTCTATGGGACTGACCGGGGCGGCCGGTGTCACTAACTTTGGCACGTGACAACCATATTTATTTAACCCTGTTTATCCCATGAAAAAACTCATGAAACTCATGGCCGTCATTGCCATGATGAGTCCGGTGCTGACCGGATGTTCCGACAACAAGACCGACAACAAGGCCACCGACGACGGCGCGGCACAGACCGAACAGACCGCTGAGGCAGAACCTGTATCAGACACATTCGACATCGAAGGTCTGCAGAAACTCACGAAACAGGACGAACTCGGCACCAAGGAAATCGACTTCATTCTTGACCAGGCCGAAATTCTCATGCGCAAAGCCGAGGGCATGAACCGCGATGAGTACAACGCTTTTCTCAAGAAACTCAGCAAGGAAGACGGAGATGCTGTCTTTATAATCGCCCTGGGGCTTGCCGGTGCAGAGAAAAGCGACAAGCTCACCGACAAGCAGAAGAAACGTCTGGAGCGTATCGCCTCACAAATGCCTCAGAAGTAATGAGAAAGCCGTTAATGCGTCTGTCGGCAGTCCTGATGCTGGGGCTGTCGGCGGTAGCTGTGCCCCCTTCGGGCGAGGCACAGTTCCTTAAAAAACTGTCACAAGGACTTGATAAGGTCAACAAGACTCTTGAAAAGGTAGAGGAGGCTGTCAAGCCCGATGAGAAGAAGAGCGATAAGGCATCGGGGCAGAAATCCTCTCCGGCTAAGGCGCAGACTCAGTCATCGCAAAAGCGTTCGGCCGCAGCGAGCTATCCCGTCGTTGAGACAAAATACAACCATCCGTTCGTAACGGCGCAGACGCGCTACATGCAGGTGGATAATCTGTATGACGATACGGTGTCAGATATCTACGAGGGCGTGTTTACAGTAAAGCAGAACTTTCTGTTCTCGTTCTGGACTCTCGACGGTGAGTGTCTCTTCGGCCCTGAGTGGAAACTCCAGTCGACAGTCGATTTCCCGCGTTTTGACTCGGGTGTTGCCGTGGCCATCCACAATACAAAAAAGGTCGGCGGCAAGGATGTGTTTTCGCTTCTGTATCTCGACGGCAGTGTGAAACAGCTCGATCCGAACTGGACGTATGTCTCGCAGTTCCACGACGGAATCGCGCTTGTGGAGCAGACAATAAACTACAAGAAATCATATTTCTTCATCAACCCCAGGGGCGAGAAGATTTTTCCCTCGCTTGTGATGACATCAAAGGCCACGGTGAATCCTATAAGGCCGCTATGCGACGGTCTGCGTGCCGTATACATGAAAAACGGCACTTCAAATAACTGGGGCTTTATCGACGCGAAAGGGAAAATCGTGATTCCGGCCAATTACAATCGCGCCGGCGATTTTCACGGAGGCTACTGCTGGGTTGAGGAAAAAGTCGGTTCACGTGACTGGATTCTGATCGATACCAAAGGTAGAGAGGTCTACCGCACTACCGAGACCTCTCCCGGCCAGGTGGGCGACAACATCTTCTATCTTGAAAAAGACGGCAAGACTGTATATTTCGATGTCTCGGGCCGGGAACTGTCGCGCCAGGACAACGGCAATACATTCTTCGGCGGCCACGCCTTTATCGGGCACAACCACACAGTGTCGATGGTCGACATGGCATTCAATGTGTTGCGCACATATTCCCACAAGGTGCTCAATGGCGTCACCACGTCGCAGCACGGCCCGTGGTTCGGCCCATACGGACTGGGCTCGGACCATCAGCGCTACGGCTCGATAGTGCTTGATTCCGATGGGCGTATCGTGCTTGCCGACTGGGCGACCAAATACGGCAAGGAAAGTATGGGGAATTTTGGAATCTTCCAGAAATCCGGATTCGCAAAGCTTGACGTGAAAATCGACTATAAGGAATACAAGGGCCTCATGGACGCCACTGGCCGTGTGGAGTGGCTTTTCGGCACCGGTTCGACACCGAGTCTCGAGAATCTTCCGGGTGAACCGGAACCGATTGAACCGCCGATTGGCGGAACACCACCCCCGGGTCCGATTCCCGTTGACCCGCGCAAGCCGCCAGTGGGCCCGAAGACCTGGACCGCCCACACTTTCAGTGTCACAGTCGCAAAAGAGGGTGAGGGTACGGTCAGCGTGTCGCAGTCGTCGGGCATAAAATATGGCGATCCTGTCACTTTCTCCGCTACTCCGGCCGAGCACTGGGCTATTGCCGACATCGAAACCTCTCCGGCGGGGCTCAACACCATGCCGGGCCAGCCCATTCCAGTGACTTCCGACATCCGCATCAAGGTCAGGTTCGTTAAGGAAGAGGAGATCGATCCGGTGCAGACCGGCGTATATCAGGGTATCCTGCAGATCCGGCCCAGCAAGCCGGGCGGATTGAGCGATGATATTCCGGTTTATGCCGAGCTGAGCCGTGAGGAAGAGATTGAGTCGCCCTACGGGCAGAAGACGTCGGGATTTCTCGTGCTGATGTTCGATCCGAAGAAACGGTATGTCGGCTCCGATTTCGAGACATACATCTTCTGTGCTCCGCTGAAGGTCGCAGGAACCCAGACCGACGCCGATGGTCGTAACTGGCTTGTGGTCGAGGGAGGAAACGTGACCTTCGGCAACCTGAAGGTCAATCCGTCAGACCCGCTCATGGCGCTGTATATCAATATGGCTATGGCTTTCGACGGTCATTCGTCGCCCGACTGCATTCCGCGCCGTTACCGTATCGAGATGCTTGACCGCGACGATGACAAGGATGAATTCACGTTCGGCGAGATGCAGACCTATTCCACGAAATCCGGAAAGTGGGTCGACTCCCGGAGCAAAGAGATCAGAAAAGAAACCAAAGGCCTGATTGTAACCAAGGTCGACAAAGGTCTGCCGACAGATTTAGTGAAGGACGTGCGCATGAAACCCGCACGGAAACGCACCGACGTCGACTGGTATCCGCCTATTGTGTGGTATGACGGCAACGAGTCATCGCTCCGCCACGCCGTAGAGCAGATGGGCAACGCCTACCGTTCCTTCAAATCAGACTACGACACCCTCTTCGACAAGTAGCATTGTTTCAGTCTGCGCCTGTCATTGCCGGTGGACGGAGCGGGCGGCGGCCGCACGGTTGAAGGCGCTGATGGTTTCGCGGAGGTCGGTCGGGAGGCGGCTGATAGCCTCGTCGAGAATTTCGCGGGGGATTTCGCCGTAGTAAGCTGCGGCGATGCCCCCGGTGATGGCGCCCTGGGTGTCGGCATCGCCACCGTAGGCCACGGCCATACGGATTGCCGATTCATAGTCGGTACTTTCGAGAAAGGCGATTATTGATTCCGGTACAGACCCTTGGCAGCTGACGTCGAAACTGTAGCCCGACTGTATGTCGGTGTACTTGCGGCTCAGGTCGTAGCCGAACCGGGTCTCGATCATCGTCCGGATCTCATCTTTTGATCGACCGCAGAGCGCGTAATAGATTGCGGCGGCGGTGGCCTGGGCCCCCTTTATCCCCTCGGGATGGCTGTGGGTCACTGCCGCCGATTCGCGTGCCAGCTGCATCACCTCGTCAAACGATGTGCCGTAGGCGCCGACGGCGCTGACGCGCATGGCCGAGCCGTTGCCCCAGCTGTTGTAGGGCTCCGGGGAGTCAGAGAGCATCCACTGGCGGAAGTGATAGCCGTAGCTTTCACGGGGGTATTTGCGGCACCAGTGCCGCAGGCTCTCTGCAAAGGGGATCCGGCGGGTCAGGGCGTCGGCCACCGCTACTGAGCATACAGTGTCGTCGGTAAATTTGCTTCTGCGTGTAAAAAGGTCGAAATCAAGCCATTTTACCGGAACAAATTCATAGCATGAGCCTATGATGTCGCCGCATACCGCGCCGAGCAATACAAGGCAGCGTGCATCGGCTGCCGTGGACTGAATAGTGTCTGTTTTCATTATTATTTCTTTTCTAATGTATATGTTTCTGCAAAGATAATACCACGAGCATAAAAATGGTAAATCGATTTCATGCCACAAAAAAATAGTAAAAATCAGGAAGAAAATCTTATGCGACAAGCTTTTCCTCCTGTTTTTTTCCCTGTTTGTTTCAGTTTTTACGGCATGAACCTTGCATAAGAACTAAAAAAGGTTCAGCTCGCCGGTGAGCTGAACCCTTTTAGGTTATCGAATTTTTAGTCGTTTATTTTACTTCCTCGAAATCGACGTCCTGGACGTGGTCGTCGGAACCGGGGGCACCTGCGTTAGAGGGGCCTGCGCCGGGGGCACCGGCACCGGGGTTGGCTCCGGCCTGCTGCTGGGCGTTGAGGATGTCCTGCTGGGCGGCGCCGAAAGTGGTCTCGATCTCCTTGATGGCTTTCTCGATGCCGTCGATGTCCTGAGCCTTGTGGGCGTCTTTCAGTTTGGCGACAGCGGCCTCGATGGCAGCTTTCTTGTCGGCGGGAATCTTGTCGCCGAGCTCCTGGAGCTGTTTCTCGGTCTGGAATACGATGGCGTCGGCCTTGTTGAGGGTGTCGATGCGCTCTTTCTCTTTGGCATCGGCGGCGGCGTTGGCCTGGGCCTCGTCTTTCATGCGCTTGATTTCGGCGTCGGTAAGACCCGATGAAGCCTCGATGCGGATTGACTGCTCTTTGCCTGTAGCCTTGTCTTTAGCCGATACGTTGAGGATACCGTTGGCGTCGATTTCGAAGGTAACCTCAATCTGCGGGATGCCACGGGGTGCGGGAGCGATGCCGTCGAGGTGGAACTTGCCGAGGGTCTTGTCATCCTTGGCCAGGGGGCGTTCGCCCTGCAGTACGTGAATCTCGACCGAAGGCTGGTTGTCGGCTGCGGTAGAGAAAGTCTCGCTCTTGCGGGTCGGGATGGTGGTGTTGGCCTCGATAAGCTTGGTCATCACGCCGCCGAGAGTCTCGATGCCGACCGACAGGGGCACTACGTCAAGCAGGAGCACATCTTTCACGTCGCCCGAGAGCACACCGCCCTGGATTGCGGCGCCTACGGCAACCACTTCGTCGGGGTTGACGCCCTTTGAGGGTGCTTTGCCGAAGAATTTCTCCACAATGGCCTGGATGGCGGGGATACGTGTCGAACCGCCCACGAGGATAACCTCATTGATGTCTGATGCCTTGAGGCCGGCGTCTTTCAGCGCCTGCTCGCAGGGAGCGATGGTGGCGTTGATGAGCTTGTCGGCCAGCTGCTCGAACTTGGCGCGTGTCAGTGTCTTAACGAGGTGCTTGGGCACACCGTTCACGGGCATGATGTAGGGGAGGTTGATTTCGGTCGAGGTTGTCGACGACAGCTCGATTTTGGCTTTCTCGGCGGCCTCTTTCAGACGCTGGAGGGCCATCGGATCCTGACGGAGGTCAACGCCCTCGTCCTTGATGAATTCGTCGGCGAGCCAGTCGATGATTACGTGATCGAAGTCGTCGCCGCCCAGGTGTGTGTCGCCATTGGTCGATTTAACCTCGAACACGCCGTCGCCGAGTTCGAGGATAGAGATATCGAATGTACCGCCGCCAAGGTCGAATACGGCGATCTTCTGGTCTTTGTCGCTCTTGTCAAGGCCGTATGCCAGAGCGGCGGCAGTGGGCTCGTTGACGATACGTTTCACGGTCAGGCCGGCGATTTCGCCTGCTTCCTTGGTGGCCTGGCGCTGTGAGTCGTTGAAGTATGCGGGCACGGTGATGACTGCCTCGGTCACTTCCTGGCCGAGATAGTCTTCGGCGGTCTTCTTCATTTTCTGAAGAATCATGGCCGAGATTTCCTGCGGGGTGTAGAGGCGGCCGTCGATGTCGACGCGCGGTGTATTGTTGTCGGCACGCACTACCTTGTAAGGCACGCGCTCGATCTCTTTCTGTACCTGGTCGTATGTCTCGCCCATGAAACGCTTGATTGAGTAAATCGTGCGGCCGGGGTTGGTTATGGCCTGGCGTTTGGCGGGGTCGCCGACTTTACGTTCGCCGCCGTCGACGAATGCCACGACTGACGGTGTTGTGTTGCGTCCCTCGCTGTTGGGGATGACTACAGGGTCTTTGCCTTCAAGCACTGCCACACATGAGTTGGTGGTTCCGAGGTCAATGCCGATAATTTTTCCCATGATGATATATTTTTAGTTGTTTTTTATTGACGTTAATAATGACGGAGGGAAATGTGCGGGCGGATGTTGTCGGGGCATCCTCCGGGCCTCCGCTGTCAATAAAGAAACAAATGTTATGCCAAAAAGGTTGTACTGGCACCATAAACTCACTGACCGCGGGCGCGGGCGCCGAAAAATACCGGTATTTTTATGTCTTTGACCGAAAAACTGACAAAATGGCAGTGTGTCGTTGCTGTGGCGGTATGTATCGGCGGGGTCAGGGAATGTGGGCTTCTTTTCAGCGGCTGAAGGCGGCGTTGCAGCGCTCGAGTTTTTCGGGCGTGCCTATGTCGAACCACCGGTAAGGGGCGGCTATGGCACATGCGGTGATGTTGAGCCGCCGGGCCGCCCATATATAGAAAGGTGTCATGGAGAATACCGGCCCTGCTATTCCGGCATATTCTTCAAGCAGGGGGAACACCCGGTCAGGGCGAATAAGATGCACCC